>JABDMD010000185.1 GCA_013001685.1 Gammaproteobacteria bacterium
TGCCGTGCCAGTGCTTGGATCAGCATCCAAAGCCGAACTCTGACTAACGTCTAGCTCGCTGCTGCTTGGTGAGCTAGGGTTACTCGGCCAACGAAATGGAATACCAACACCCGTTGAAGGTTTATAAGTAATAATATTTCGACCGGTATCAAAGTTTTGTCCATTGATTACGGTACCTGCATCCCATACTTGTGTGCCTAATGTTCCATCTAGGTTAATTGGAAAAGCGAGCAATTGACCCGTCCACTCACCACTATCAAATCTTGCTTGATACAGTTGTGACGTGCTGGTGATGGTGCCGGTATTTAATGCCACGGCAGACGCCGAGCTAATGCCATTATCTATAGACTGCAAAATATTGTTAAGGGCAATTGCAAAACTGTTTGTGTCACCGGCACTGAGAAACTCGCCGCGGCCATTGATCGCAGCGTGCCACATATCATCAACCCGAGTCGCATTTTGAGATGGAATCGGGTTCGGCCATGATATGGTTCCATCGGTCAAATCTTGCAACACATTTGGGTCAAAAGCATCAAGCGTTCCCGAAACCCCTAGACCAACAGTATAGGTGGTCATGTGTTGCCAAAAGGCCTCATCCGTAGCGGAGGTGGGGGTTCTGTTGGGCAGATCGGTGCGTAAGTCACGATTCCAAAAATACATCGCCACATCTGCCAAGGTGTTTTGGGGGATAGGGACACCATCTTTCATGACAGTGCCATTACCGAAACTATCCTGGTATGGATCAGCCGGAGTGTAACTATAGCTTGTCGGCGTTCCACCCGGTGTGTGATTAACAATGGTAGGGCCATTACTGCCGTCAACATTTCCTAGCGAGGTGCCTGACGTTTCGGGTACGTCGAAATCCCAAAAACCGTCGGAGGTTAAAATAGCAGCGCTTTGGCGACACTCAGAATGTGGTGTATTGTCATTAGTGCCCGGTGTATTACCCCATGGGCCGGCGTTATCGGTGCGCGAATAATACAGTCCTATGTCGGCCAGGGCACGACGCAATGGTGTATCGCCTGTGGTTTCTACTATATAAAGATCATCAAAAAAGGCTTTGCGATCTAGCCCTGAAAATGGACGCACACCCAGTCGCAATGTAGTCGGATGAGTTGCCCCATCAACTTGTCTACTGCTCGTATCCGTCCCAGTTTGAATACTCGCGCTAGAATACGCTCCAATAAAACCGGTGTTCAGCGTGCCAAAACCAACTCGCAGACTGTTACCCTGTTGAGCAAAGGCGCGTCCGGTTCCTGCACGGGCTACGGCAATTCGAGCCCGGTGATATTGGAACCAATTCGCAAAATTTTGCGCTTCTTCAGCCGGTGTACGTGTGATACTACTGAAACTGGCAGTCGTTGGCTGAGCAACCGGAGCGGCCAAAGGGTTACTACTGAGCAAGAGAGTGTTACCTTGAATCTGCACCTTTTTGTAACTCATAGGATCTTCAATGACCCCACTACCGTTGTAAATATAGTAAGTGATTGGCCAATATGTCATGGCACAAGTTGCATTAATATTGAGCGGGTCACAAGCATTCTCGACCGTATTTATGTCATCTGGAGCTAGTGCATCGAAGGGACTGATCAGATTACGATACCAGCGCGCTACTTCAGTTTTCTGTACTAATAAATCCAAACAACCACTAGCTGGTCGCATAGGATCATAGTTGGCACAGTTAGGATTAGCGTTTGCCATTTCGACATTGTTTTCATTGACCCAAGGCCTATAGTCTATATCCGGGTTATAAAAAATCGCATTGGTAGCTAATGATCGACGTGCATAGTTATGTAAGTTATTGTCTTCAAAAGTCGGAGCACTATTGCGCGCACCACCAGTATCCGACCAGACATTTGGCGGAGCGGGAAACATATTAGCCCTCGTGCGACTTGTTCCTGGGTTTTGTCCAGTGGGTGTCACCACTTCCTCTCTCATCGAGCCGGAATCATCCAGGATATACACAACATTTGGCGGCACAGCGCCACCTAAAAATAATGGTGTATCGGAGATATTCAACACGGCGGCTTGGGAGTTTGCTACCCATGCTATGCAGATAACCGCAAATGCAGTTTTGATCATTAAACCAACTTTCCCTATCTTTTCCATCATCGTTCTCCCAACTCAAAGATCACATAGCTTTTACATGATTCCTAAAGTTTAAAATCTCCAGTTAATTAAATTCCTTGGTAAATTGTGTTTGCAATGTCGTAGTCGCTAAGTTGTTACCACCGGTACCATGTCCACTGACGCGATACATCACTCTTCCCGGTATGCCCGCCATACCGATATTCAGTGAATAAGGTCGAAATTGTTCATACTCCATGTAATACATCGGTTGCGTTGCTACCCCGCCAATAGTGCCTGCAGGTAAATCTGTCATCGCAGTTGGGACCCAATTTGCAACTACCGTAGGGTCAATTTGACCCAAACTATAAATATGATCTTGACATGGAGATGTACACGAAGGGGTGCCGACTACATGTGCAGTAAGTCCATTAAGAAACTGCTCGCCAACACGTAATGCTGTCTCAGAAGATTCAAATGATAGGTTTAGGTTATTGGTGTTACCTGCCATCTTTTCTTCTAGTGAGGTGGTTTGCATTCCGGTAATCCCCAACATGGTCAACAGCAGTAGCATAATTAAGCTTACTGCTAGTACCGCACCTTGCTGTTGTTTAATTTTTAAAACCTGCATCTTCATATCCAAAATTAATTCTTAATAATTTCCTAGTAGTTATGGCAACTGATTACGAAATGCCACACTGGTAGTAAATACATGTCTGCGCAGGTTATCGTTAAAGGGCCCAACATTTGTGCCCAGCAAGTTATAAACCGCGGTGTCAGGTGCATTGATGGCTGGATCTACACTGCTTAACAATAATGCTAAACGTACGCTTACTACTTGTGGCCAATCACTATTGGCAGTTACCGTATTTGCTGGGATATACATATCCGCAATACGATCTAAATCAGAATCCACGCCATAAAGTATTTGTAGATTTTGCACACCATCAATAATTTGCTGATCATTTCCTGCCGAATCGATACAGTGTAGTGTGCTATCTGCAGCAATATAAATTGTGTTCACCAAGGTTGCGCCTGCAACGGGTGCAAGATTGGGATTACATTCGACAACAAACGGAGCTACGCTAGGTTGCTGGAATCGAAAGCTCAAAGTGTCGGAATTTGTTCCTCCACCTTCTAAACCAGCAATCACCTGTCCTGCGGTAAGAAAGTCAATATTATTGGCAGGCCCATAGTTCCCTGCATCAACCAAAAATGCTGCGTTATCAGATTGAAAGCCATCTGCTTTAAAACCTGTTTGTCGAAAACTTATTTGCACCAAATCCATGGCAAAGCGGCCATTTTCCTGTAAACGTGACAAACCTTCTCGCAAGCTATAGCTTGCTTTGGTGTCAATAAAGATCTTGGTCACACCAAGTAATAAAAGTGAACTTATTGTGATCGCCACTAATAGTTCAACAATGCTGAAACCTTTTATAGCTAACTTATTCATCACGGACTGAAACTTGTTACTACGGTTTGCGCACCTAATGCCGCATTACCTACCGATTGATTTCCTGTCCATGTCACAGTGATGGTGTGAATTGCATTTGCACCACAGCCCACGGGGAGACATGCAATAGTTGCATTACCACCCGGTATGGCATTACCAAGGAAGGTATACCAAGCGACCAAGTCTGCAGTCGCCATTTCTGTAGGATTACAAAGGCCTACTGTTGTTGTGCCAGTAAAATTTGCAATGCAATCGAATGTGGGTGCAGCAGGCGCGGCCACAACTTCGTAGGCACCCGCAGTAGCAGCAGCACGATTTGCACGCATACGGTCGGCTAAATCATTTACTGCATAAGTAGCTTGGGTACGAACAAAAGCTCCATGGTTGTCACGTAACCCCGAGGCATGTAGTCCAGCAAGACCAAGTAAACCGATTGCCAACACAATTACTGCAACCAACACCTCTACTAATGCAAATCCAGAGTGTCGTTTGATTAAATATTTTGGGGTAAAAAAATTCATGGTATTTAGCCTTGACTATGTACAGGCATTCACATTGCCGTTTACATCTGCTTGGGGGTCGGTTGCTGACACAACACGACTACGTCCTGTATTGGTAACCACAATAGCGCGAGCCTGCGGCACAAAACCTCGGTTATCGCACATCACCAATGTATCTGGATTAGAAACGGCCGTTCTTAAACGCCCACGCGGATCGAATTGAAATAATGTGACATTGTTTACGACAGAATTTAAGGTAACTCCACTATCCAATCCTGCTCTTCTGTGAACCTCACAATCATTGTTACCTATGCAATCTGGGGTCACACTAAAAACGTTATTGTTATCGCTATCAGTTACTACCGACCAACCAGTACTCCAGTTGGAATTACCACTAATTGATCTTATTTGTACGTCGACACCGCGCTTAATGGCCTCACTGCGTGCAATCATTATTGCAGAGACCAATCCATTGGCATTGGTAGTTACGCGATTGTTTTGTATGGTTATTTGAAAATTGGGCACACCCACAACGAGAATTATTGCCAATATCGATATCGCAATCATTAATTCAATTAACGTGAACCCTTTAAATATTTTCATCTCTCAATACCAATATTATTAACAGCACATACAAAACCACACTCCCTGGATTGCATGAACTACTCGAAATAAAAAACAAGTAATACCATTAAAGTACTATTTATAAATGTGGAAGAACCACCACTATGGCGATGCTTCACATACAACTCTCTATGAATACTTTATATTGATTTCTAAGGAGTTTCTGTGAGCAAGTTGTAATTCGCTAGGAATGTCCGATGAAAAGCACAGTGGCTAAAAAGTGTGACGAATGCATGCAAATTAAAAGGATAGTATGTATAAAAATAGCGATGAAAGGTGCTATGGGCCAACTTTAACAAAACCAAAAACCTTCGCGTATGATGAATTTATCAAATAAGGACTCAGCACAACCTGTGTTTAGAGTTTTTTTAGTAATAAAAACTGATTACTGCATCACATTCAGTTTTTACCACTTTCCTGATGGTGTTTTAATATTGTGTGAATTATAGATGAGGGTGCCGTCACCTGCTTGCCCACCTTGAGGTGTAGCTGTTAGTTCTACACACTGATTAATAGTAAACGTAGGACATGCTCTCGCAGTTACTAAATAATATTCTTTATCTGATGGAACGCTTCCATCACCATTAGGATCTGGATAAGTTAAACCAACAGTACCACCTGCAACTAGATCAGCAGTATAAGTACTGTTGCGAGAATAGAATTTTTGTTGTTCGTTCATAATCTCTAGCAATATTCTTTGGCCATCAGTACGACGGTTTTCGATCATTTGAGTCTGGTAACTAGGGTAAGCTAAAGCGACTAATATAGATAACACCACGATCACGATCATTAACTCTATTAACGTGACGCCTGAGTGTAATTTAGACAAAGTATTCGGAGAAAAAACGCTAGCTGATATTAGTTACTACTGGATAAGAATTTATTGTCGAATCTCTTTCCAAGAATGTCTACCAAGTAGAGCGCCGGTAGCGCCACCAGTATTAAGGTTAGGGTTTATTAGAATGCGATCTATATTGGTATTCGATAACTGTGTAACGCGGTAATTACCAATAAAGGTCGTGTCTCCTGGAGCGCTTTCAAATTGTGTACCAACGATAATATGATCCGGACTATTTACAAGATTGAGATTGTCGTCAGCATTAAATAAACCATCAAAATTAATGTCAAAAATCACATTAGTAACGCCACCAGTAATAGGATTCACGCTCAACCCAAAACCGCCTGATGGAGGTGCACAGCTCATACCATCATGCGGGATTACAGTACTGAAAAACAGTTGGTCATTACGCAACTGTAAATTTCGCACAGGTCGCTCGCCAGGAAATTGTACATCTGGAGCGCTTCCTCCTGGCGGGGGAATATCAAAATCGATATACCAACCACGCACTTGATTTGATCCTGTGTCTTTATAAATAACAGGGTTGTCAGTAATTGTACGAATCACTAAACCACTATTGCTATCAACAAAAGTTGATAACGATTGCTCCACTACCTGTGATGGCGAACTAAATTTTGTAATAGGTGAACTATTACTAGGACTATCTAAAAGTCCATAGATAGATTGGATGTCAGTGTTTATTGCATCATCCGTTGTAAAGTAACTACCAGTACCAACCATCACAATGTAACTATTAGCAATGGAAGGATTCGCTATTACTGTAGGCTTAGTAGTGATCGGTTGAGGCACTGGAGAACTTGATTGATACTTTGCGGTGAATAATGTGGAAGCTATATTCCAATTTGAAGTATTTGGATCACTAATATCGATGACGTAAACATTGCCTTGCAAATCGCCTGCATAAACTCTGTCTACAGTGCCATTGCCATCCGTATCTGTTCCAGTTACACCTCCAATACCATTTGGTGTCGCATTAACACTGCTTGCAATACCATTACCCGTATTGATCTTTATAAAGTCACCGGGATCAGTCCAACCATCATATCCTTCATCTATAAATAAAATATAAATTGCCGCCTCACCAAGTGCGCTGGTGCTGTTGTAGCCGTTACCGAAAATCGCGACCCATTTCTTTTCCCCCGAAACCCCGTCGTCTATATTACTCATGCCTATAACAGGCTGACTATAGGTAAAACCTAGATCAGCATCATCACTGTCGGTGAACTCCCACAATACGGAATCAGTATTAATGCTGCTGGGGTTAGTAATATCTAGAGCAAAATAACCCTTGCCCCCTGCTCCCAAACCACTGACCAGTATAGTTCGCCATTCAAATGAATTAACTGTTGGAGGATTTGGGTCGATGAAAACATCATTTACACTCGGTGATGAATCAACATAAAAACGATGACTATAGTTTGGATTTGTAAACTCTCCAATCTCACTCAGTAGAATATTTGGTATGTAAGCAAATTTTTCTTGACCCTTACTCAATGAAAGAGGGTCGGCAAAAAATGCATGCAACATGCCATCATTCGCACCTACATAAACCAATTCATCACGATTTGTATTTGCTGTGCGAAATTCTAAGTAGGTTTTACCTGCAGCACTTGGATAAGCGCTGCTGGAGCGATTTGCAAAGGGTGGCTCGCCAACAAATACGGGTGCGGAATGTGCAATATCTCCTAACTTACCGCCAGTAGTAATTCCATTAGCGGTTGAAAATTGACGAACACGCATATCGCCATTGTTAAAATTAGCACCTTCATTGGTTGCATCGCCACGCAAATAATTCACACGTGTTGGTACGATAGGGTTCGCAGGCATTGCTGGAATTGGATTTCCCAGATCTGTCTGTTGAGCCACTGTTAAACCACTGCTTGCTGGAGATCCTGTAATGATAAATTCTCTACCACTTTGTGAAACAGGCTCATAAGTTAAAATTAATCGCGAGGCTGCAGACTGAGTATTAAGTGCAGTAGCAGCACTCCATACAAAATCTGGATTGCCATTAAGATCTACAGCAAAACTACCATCCGGATTAACTCGTTGTGCGGCCAATTCTCCAGAGTTTGTCGATAAATCTGAAAAAGTTCTAAACACTAATGTATCTTGAGTGATACTTTGAGTATTAAAAGCCATCGCAGTAGTAGACCCTGAATTAGCAGATGCGCGTGCAAAGGCTGACTCTAACTCACCAAGTACAGATGGAAAGTCTTTGCCATCAAATGTAGTAATTAAATTACCTCTACCGTTATAAGCAGCATGACGCAAGTCATCGATCTTGCCTAAAAAAGTAGCTGGTGAAGAATTTGGATCTGTCCAAGTTTCTGTTCCTGTAGCATCGAGCGGAAATGAAGTATCAATACTAGAATTAATATTATTGAATATTGCTAATACATTAGAATTGAGATGCTGATGTAAGGAATCACCTACTTGAAGGAAAGCCGGACTATTTGGATCACGACTAAAATCTACGCTCGTAACTGAAACATTGTCAGCCAATGAACCTTGCAGATCCATTTCATAATAACGCATCGCAACATCCGCAAGCGTATTTGCCCTATTATCTGCGAAGGCACCGCCATCAAAGTTTGTATTATTTGCACCACCTGTATCTTCATCATCGATGGTAAATGTAGTATTTCTATCAAAGCCATCCGTAACAAAAAAAGTGCTATTCGCTTGGCATTCACCGCCCGGTGCAGCTAGCGCAGGGCAATTAGCACTGCCAGGACTTGAAGTGCCAGCGCTGTTAAAGATATCTCCACTAACGCAATTAAAATACTTGCCGACCTTTTCATATGCATCTCTAAGGTTAGTGTCTCCTGAAGAGTTCGATGAGAAAAGCTCATCTAATAGAGTTCTTTTATTTCCAGTTGAAAAAGATAGATTTTGTAATGTAACACCTAAACCTAAGCCAGTATTTTGGTTTGTGGTAGCATAACCAACACGGGAAAAACTACTATCTGCAACTGCATGACTGGTTAACGCTTTTGCCACATATTCGCGTTTACGATAATAAGTAAACCAGTTAGCAAAATTTTGTTGTGTGACTGCATCTTGCGCACTGATTAAGTTTTCAGTCTGCTCCCCATCATCAAATATTCCATTACTATTCGCATCGTTCCAATCGTAGTACTTGAAGCCAGCACCACTAATTCGGTTACCGCTAACATCTAGTCCTGCATTCTGATTGGTGAGGTTTATAAAGTGTTGAGGGTTATACGGATTGTCTGGAGCATTTGTGATGTCTGCATCAATATAAGGCACGCCGTTAAAATCTACTCCTGCCCATGGCATATAAGTTTTATTGGGATCAAAATAAAGTGGATTAAATTTAGAATTGCGAAAGCGAAACGCATTATCATCTGCGACGTAACAATTTTCTATTACCGTATCGTCTGCAAGGGAGCCATCAGTTGGAAAGAATGTGTCATTAGGAAATCTAACTGCATAAAGATAACCACTAACATAATCGTCACTTGGTGTCGAAGTAGCTGGATCAACATAAGGTTGGCAAGATGCAGGAACACCACCTTCAGGCACACGATGAGTAATACCGGCAGTATTGCAACTTCCATCTACACTTGGAGAACAAAACGCACCGCTATTATCTATGTTTTGAGTAAGCACCTCCCAATCCATACTGCCCGAATCATCTGTCAGTATAAAAATATTGGGCGGCACAGCGGGTGTGAGCTCTAAAGGCACATTTGATATATTCAATGGTCCTGCATTAACAACGCATGCACAAGATATGCATGCAAACAACGTTGCATGTTTAGTTAATTTAATGATTTTTAAAATTTGTAAGGACATAGAGCTATTCGCAGTTATCTAAGGCGCACCATAGATCGATTGCAAAATCACTTCAGTGTTATCACTACCGCCGGTACCTCTAGCGGTGACGCGATAAAGCTGAATAATTTGTCCTGCTTGATTTTGACCATAATTTTGTACTAGTAAATTTGGCGCAGCACTTGTTTCTGAGATATGTTGAATAACATAACGTGGCGCTGTACCCACATTGCTTGGATTAAATCCAGTGTAACTACGTGAATCTGCTGCAGTCCAATTTAAGGTCGATAATAATTGATCGTTTGAATTATCATATAAGCCATCATTGCCATTAGTATCAAAATCAGCTGGATTAAGGACATTGGTATCTAACAGAGTTTCGCCAGCTTGGAGCGCAGCCTCTGCAGTTTGTAATGCTACTAAACTATCACGTGTGTTACCTGCCATACGTGTTTCTAAAGTTGAGCTTTGCATACTAGTAACCGCAATTAGTGACATTACAAGTAACATCATTAAACCAACGAACAACACTGCCCCGGATTGTTTTATTCGGATATTTTTATACATAACTATCATTGCACACGATTTCGTAAGTTAATTGTCGTATTCACGACGTAGCGTAACCTTCGATCTGCAGGAGTTGTAGGTGCTGAAATTATTGTGCCTGCAACGTTGTAACTATTAGTATCGATTTGGCTAGTTACCTCTTCACCCGTTGCCATCAGCAAACCCAAGCGCACTGTAATAACATTAGGCCACTCACTTGCAGCTATATCATTAGCCGCCTCAAAACGGTCTGCGATTTGATCATTATCGACATCAAGGCCATACAAAATTTGCATAGACTCTACGCCTTCTAACAGTTCTTCTTCCCACATTTCTGCAGTTTCAACACCTGCAATCAATCTTGCTTGGAAGAAACGTTTCTTAAGTGAGTTTATAGCTGGATTTTGTGTGCTTGGCGCAATGAAGTAAATGACTGGCTTGTATGGTGTTATTTGAGCATCATCTCCGTACGAACCAATGTTTGTAATAGCATTATCCGGTGCAATAGTAGTGGGACTAGATGTGTAATTAAGAGTGCCTGCAGCAGAATTGCGTCCAGATATTTGAAACATAGATGCCTGACGAGGGTCGCAGATAATTGCAATTTCACCCAAACCAAACTCAGTAGTAGGGAAAGGATTTTGTAAGGCAACAGTATTGGTAACATCGTTGTTAAAGTCCACACTTGTGGAATACAACCCACCTTTCAAAACTGCTATAGCATCAGTATTAGGTACAACATCACTATTAATTTCAGAAGGAAAAGTACTTACTCCCCCCTCGTATCCCCGAATTCCATAATTAAAGAAATCCAGAAACCAAGTTGAGTTGCCATTTGTGATTGCATTCGTAAATGTTGGCGGGAAACGACAAGGCAGATATCCTGCCATACGAATATCACGCGAAATGAACTCCAAACTAAATCTTAAACTTTCCTGCAATCTAGATAGATTATCTGTCATCCGATAGGTTTGCTTACTACTTATGTACATTCCAGTAACACCGCTTACCAAAAACAAACCAAGCAATAATGCTACCATTAGCTCAACAACAGAAAATCCTTTTTGCTTGTACGCACTCATAGTTCTGCCATTATCATTATGGATTCTGTGTTAGACCCTTCCTGCCACTGCACAGTAACTGTTACGTCAACTCCATTTCGAACCACACTGCCATCGCCATTAGGTAACACCGTGGTCATATTTAATGGCGCAATGCAAACAGGGTCATTTTCATAAGACCCTAATGCGCACTTCCACTGGGTAAGCTCAAAAGCTGCAAGTTGGTCTGGAGAACATGTTGCTGTAGTTGTTTGACAATTTGTAAAACTGCCCGGAATAGTGGAAAGAGCACTTTCGTAATTACCGTTACCAAAACCGACAGGATTGGCGCGCATCTTATCAATTAAGTCATAGGCAAAATAACTTGCTTGTGATTGTAAATAAGCACTATGACTGCTTTTCATACTAAACAGCTGCATCCCTGCCATACCCAACAAACCAATTGATAACACAGCAAGTGCTACTAGCACCTCCATTAAAGTAAATCCCTTGTTTCTATTTCTGTGCATAATTATTCATGTCGGTGTACAAGTTGTTATCGGATTACCAGGAGACACCTCAGGCACACCGTTTGCATCTAAAGGTGCTAATCGAGTTCTGCCGCCAACAGCTATAAAAATTGCACGAGCTTTATTTGTCAAATTATCTTTGCATAAGACAATTCGCCCGGCAGGTGCCGCACCTTTAGCGCTGTAATTGAATGTGCTTAAATTGTTTGTCCTCATAGTATAGTTACTTGGCAAACCTTCATTTACACGTAATATTTCTTCTCCTGCATCCGCATAATCACCATCTCCATTTCTATCAGAAAAGATAATCCATCCATTCTCATATCCAACCCCACCACAAGTTGCACCATCTGTACTATGGCAAACAGTTACCCCTTTGTTTCTACGAATTGCTTCACTACGTGCAAAATGTAGCGTTGAGACAAGATCATTTATATGTGCAGTTAGGTGATTACGTTCCATTACACGACCAAAACCAGGAACACCAATAGTTAACACGATGGCTGCTACAGCTATCGCGATCATTAATTCGATTAATGTAAAAGCAGATTCGTGTTTTTGCATCTTTTTTATAGTTGCGAACACACGACGTAGAGATAACAAGCCAACTCAACTAGCAGGCTTATTCCATGTTTAAACTCAGTGGTGCTGTTTCTCAGCACACATTCCTTCCTGATTTACCCGCCGCGATTCTTCGCGATCTCATAAGTTTTCTAGGATATTTTTATGGGCACATCCAGTGCTTACCACCTAGAGTGTATCTATTGTATTAGGTTCTATGAGTAAATTCTTGTTCCAATAGGAAAGAATTTTACTGGCTGCTATGTTATTGCTGTATGGAGAGTTTTTACCCTTATGGAACATAAGGCTTAGGACTAGAGATCTAAAATTTCGATGTTACAAATAAAAAACCCACGGTTTTGGGACCGTGGGTTTAAAAAGCCTGCTTCCCTGTAGGCTAATGCATAGATATTTTACTGGGCTAAATTTGGTTAATTAGTGACCGGGTTCACGCTATTTAAACGGTCAGATACCACGCATCAAGGCCTATATACCGACTGTCAAAATATGGTATTTATTGTTGGTTACCGAAGAATTAAGCAGCGTGTTAGTAATTTATTTATGCAGCTCGCTGCAATGCGCTTTCTACTTGCTTGCGTTTTTCATCACCCAACAAACAAGTTATTATTTCCAGTGCAAAATCCATTGCCGTACCAGGGCCGCGAGAAGTTATCACCTTGCCATCTTGTTGCACGGCAACTCCAGTTATTTCAACAGTATCATTCTTCAGTACTTCTAATACACCTGGGTATGCAGTCGCTTTTTTATTATTCAGCAACCCTGCGCTGACTAAAACTTTTGGTGCTGCGCAAATCGCAGCAACATAGTTATTTTTGTCTACTGCATTTTTTAAAATTTTATGAATTCGTTGATCTTCATTTAAGTTATCAGCCCCGAGCAATCCTCCAGGTAGCACGATCACATCAAATTCTTCATTGATAACTTGATCTAGCGTAGTGTCAGCGAGAAGCTTTGTGCCGCGCGAAGCAACGATAGGTTTCTCATCTAAACTAGCTGTTATTACCTGCATTTCCGCGCGGCGTAACAGGTCTATTATCGTGACTGCTTCTAGTTCTTCGCAGCCTTGAGCGAGAGGGACGAGTACTTTTGCCATGGTGTTGTCGCAGTATTTGCCAACCTTTTTGAGTTGGCGGTGTTAATAAGTTCACTTACCGTAACTAATTGTACATCTTGTACAGTGCTTTTAGAAAGCTCCTGTTCAAGTACAAATAAGGTGGTTTGGTGAGGATGACCAATCGCTAAAGCATAACCTTGTTGTTTAGCAATCTTGATGAGTTGTTGTATTTGCTGTTTAACAAAAACCTTGTCATGCGCAATGGAGTCCAAGAAGACATCTCGTCGCACACTTGGAATGTGGTAGCTCTGAGCCGCATATTCAGCAACGGTTTCAGCGCTGGTTTTACTATCAACAAAAAATAAATGCTCATCGCGATTCGCAATGGCTTGCATTAACCATTCCATATGACCTGAATTGCTGGTTAATAAACTACCCATGTGATTATTAATGCCTTGCGCATGCGGTATTGCATCAATACTAATATCTACTATTCGAGTAAATTCTTGTTTAGACATTTCAGATGTAAGTCCGCCATGACCAAGCTTTTCTGACTTAGATGCTTGCATAGGCAAATGCAACATCACTTCTTTACCTTTTTTATGTGCTAAATGAGCTAATTTAATCGAATGCGGTCTAGCGGGAAGAATAGAACAAGTAACCGGCAGACTCGAATTAATAACACGCTTACCTGCTTCAAAATTATTTCCGATATCATCTATGATAATGGCAATAACTGCAGGTTCGGCTGCAAAACAATGCAATGGGGCTACTGTAAGTAACCCCAAAAAAAAGAATATTAGATTCTTAATAGAGTGCTGGAACACGTAAGCCTTAGAGTTTAGCTTGTTGTGTACCTGACATAGATTTTAATAATTTTAGCGCTTCTTCCAAAGCATAATCAGTAGCATCATCCTTGGTTTGTTTAGGAACAGTAACTATAGATTTTGGCTCTCTTGCCTTTTTATTAACCTCTTGGTTTTCATTTTCCAAATGGCCTTCTAGGTCAGCCTCAGAAATAATGCTTAGCGCAGTACTTTCTTCATCAGACGCGCCTTCTATTTTTAATAGAATATCAGGGACAATTCCTTCACTTTGAATCGATCTACCTTGAGGTGTGTAGTATCTTGCAGTAGTTAGTTTTAATGCCGTACTGTCATTCAGTGGCAAAATGGTTTGCACCGAGCCCTTACCAAATGACGTGGTTCCTAAAATGGTTGCACGTTCGTGATCTTGCATAGCACCGGCAACAATTTCAGAAGCCGAAGCAGAACCTTGGTTAATTAACACAACTAATGGTGCACCGGCCAATGAATCTCCAGTGCTAGCAGAATATTTCAATTCTGAATCTTCAACCCTCCCCTCGGTGTAAACAATTAATTGATTATCTTTTAAAAATACATCAGAAACACCCACGGCACCGGTTAACACGCCGCCAGGGTTATTGCGTAAATCTAAAACTAAACCTTTGAGATCGCCTTCGTTTTTCTTTTTCAAACTATCTAGAGCATCTAATAGCCCACGCGTGGTTTTAGATTGGAAGTTTGAAATCCGCACATAACCATAGCCTGGCTCAAGCACACGATTTCTTACACTACGCACACGAATTACATCACGCGTTAACGTTAAATCTAATGGCGCGTCTTCGCCTTCACGCACAATAGTTAGCACAATGTCCGAGCCCTTTTTGCCGCGCATTAATTTAACCGCTTCTTCTAAGGTCAAGCCTTTAACAGATTTATCATCTAACTTAATAATTAAGTCACCGGCTTTCACCCCAGCACGATCAGCAGGTGTGTCATCAATAGGTGCAATAACTTTTACAAAGCCATTTTCCATACCTACTTCAATGCCTAGTCCGCCAAATTCACCAGAGGTTCCTATTTGAAGTTCCCGAAATTGTTCTTCATCCAAATAAGATGAGTGCGGATCCAAACCCGCTAACATGCCACGAATTGCATTCTTTAATAAATCGCTATCATCAACATCGGTTACGTAATCTTGTTTGATACGTGCATAGACATCTGTGAAAGTTCGTAAGTCTTCAAGCGGTAAAGCTGATGCCATTTCTTTATCAGCCCACACATTGTGCGCCATAGCTAAACTCAGCCCGATTACCACTCCCCAGATTATTCCGATGTTTAGGGGGTGCTTAAAATTCATTACTGCTCTCCTAGAATGTTCTTTTGTCACATGGATACCGTCCATTATGAAAGGAAAAAATAGATTCGCAACATATTAGGTTGCTTAGTATGACCAATCGTTCACGAAATTAACCTTATATGTACATTATATATGAGTTTATGTATCTTCTGCCCCGACCATCGGCCATAAATGCGCTAATTAATGCCTAATGGGAATCAACAAGGATATCGTCTAACCTGATGAAGGTCTTCTAGAAACAGCTGCTTTAGCACACCATTTTGCAGGGTTAATTGGACTGCCCTGTTTGCGAATCTCAAAATAAAGCCCAGATTTATTGTTGCCACCACTGTTGCCTACCGTAGCAACCTTCTCTCCTGCATCCACCCATTCGCCAACTTGCTTAAATAAGCTTTGGTTGTGCCCATAAAGACTCATATAACCATCACCATGATCAACAATGATGAGCAAACCCAAGCCACGCATCCATTCAGCAAACGCAACTCTTCCATGATAAATACTGCGTACATTATTACCTTCGGCACTTGGAATGAAGACACCCTGCCAATTGATGTTGCTGCGTGCAGTATTGCGTTTTTGACCAAATTTATTACTAGGTTTACCTACAACAGGCCAATACAACTTTCCTTGCGACTTACTAAATCCTTTGCCTTTATTAAAAACAGGAATATCTGCTAAAGTGGCACGTAGCTCTTCAATTAACCCTTTGAGTCTTTTTTCATTTCCTTCAAGGCTTGCAAGCTTTTCTTTTTCAGATGAAACATTGCTGTTTAGTGAACTTATAGCTGTTTTACGCTGACTTTGTGCCTGTTCCAACAATTGTTTTTCCTTCAATAAACTTACTCTGGATTGCTCAGCCAACTTTTCTTGTTGCCTAATCTCAATCTGAACTTCGTTAACAGACTGCAAAACCTTCGTGGCCTTATCAATTTCACTTAAACGGGCACGATGCAGATAATCATAATAAATAAGGTTACGCCCTAGTTTTTCAGGCTCTTGTTGATTTAATAACAACTTAAGTTTTTGCTGGCCTCCATATTGATATTCTGAGCGAACCTGCGCGTATAAAATATCGTGATGCTTGGACAATTGCTTTTGTAACTGCTTTTCCTCGACCTGTAGCTCGACTATTTTTTCTTGGCTCTGTTTAAGTTCTGTTTCTGTAACGACAAGTTGCTGATTTAAATTACCAATACTTTCTTCAGATTCACGCAACAGCTTTTCTAAATCCCCTAGCTCACCACGCTGTTGTTCTAATTTTTGCTGAGACTTGCGAATTTGCTCTTGCACTTTGCTGAGTCTTTTTTGCGTTTCTTGCTGAGTAGGTTCAGCAAATACTACTCCGATACAAACTGCACAGACCAATACAGACAGCATTATAAGTACTGCTCTATTCATTTTTAATAGCGGTGTAGGCAACATAATGTAAAGGGATTATACTGAGTAAATCACTTGATTAAACCTATAAGTCACTGATTTATAGAGTTTATTACTGTATTAGACATTTATAATATTAGTCTATACTATATAAATATAAGGTTGCACGGAAGCGTAAACCAACAACATAGGACTCATTGTTATGAGCATAGCTGCAGAAGATCTTATCTCCAAAGAAGAAGACATTGAGCAAGCCTCACGGTCTCTAAAAGCCATGTCACATCCTTTGCGATTAAAAATTCTTTGTGTGTTGGGTGATCAAGAAGTCAGCGTACAAGATATTGTCGATTACGTTGGCACTTCTCAAAGCAATATTTCTCAACACCTAGCCATTCTACGTGATAAAGGTATTTTAGCTTCACGCAAAGATGCTAATCGTGTTTTTTATCGTGTAGGTGATGAACGCACACTCAGTTTAATTAACATGATGCAACAGGTGTTCTGCTCCACGCATTAATTTCTACTTCGTTTTTCTATACCTGATTTCTAAGTTACTTTCGTATGCAAGAATACATCGAATTTGCTGGGCGACATACCATGCTATTTATTGCGCTGGCAGCAGTAATAGCATTAATTATTATGACCGAATTAAAGCGAGCTACTAAAGGCTATAAAGAAGTCCCACCTTCTGAAGCCGTTAGATTAATAAACAAAGAAAATGCCATGGTGCTGGATATACGTGAAGCCAATGAGCTAGGGCAGGGTAGCATTATTGATTCTAAACATATTGCACTTAGCGCACTGCCGGATAAATTAGATAGCCTCTCAAGCAATAAAGACCAACCTATTTTAGTTTTTTGCAAAGTGGGTAATCGCTCCGCACAAGCTTGTAAATTGTTATTAAAGAATAGCTACACCAATGTTTTTGGCTTGAAGGGTGGCATTACCGCTTGGGTGAATGATCAACTTCCCATCACAAAAAAGTGAGTAAAATTCTATGAGCTCTCCTGAAGTAACAATATATACCGGTCACCGATGTGCATATTGTAACGCTGCAAAGAAAATGCTGGATAGTAAAGGCGTTGCGTATAACGAAATTAACATACATGAAGATTCCGCCAAAGCTGAGGAGATGGTAGAGCGCACAAAGCGTCAAACTGTGCCACAAATATTTATTGGCGATACCCATGTCGGTGGTTTTGATGATATGGCCGAGCTAAATACTGAAGGAAAACTAGATGACTTACTGAAATTGAATGACTGAAGAATACCATATGAATTATTTAGAGAAAGCCTAATATAATTCAGTCATAATTAGCCATTAATGAAATTGAACATGTAAGAAAATGGCTGACAAACCCGCGCAAAAATTTGAAATTCAAAAAATTTACATAAAAGATCTATCCTTCGAGACCCCAAATTCACCAAAGATCTTTACTGAAAAGTGGAATCCTAAAACGGATGTCCATATTCAAACCCAAAATGAAAAACTTGATGAAAATATTTTTGAGGTTGCAACAACAATTACGGTAACTGCTACTCAAGAAGAAACTACAGCATTTTTAGTTGAGGTTAAGCAAGCAGGAATCTTTTTCATTGAAAATTTTTCTGAAGAACAACATAAACAATTACTAGGGAGTTACTGCCCAAATATACTTTTCCCCTTTGCGCGAGAGACCGTTGCTGAATTAGTTACTAAAGGTGGATTCCCACAATTGCTACTTAATCCAGTTAACTTTGATGCATTATATAAACAGCATTTGTCTGCTGTTAAAGAGCAAAAAGAAAACCCTGAACAAATTAAACACTAATTTATGATTAATGCTGCAGTATTAGGCGCCGGTTCTTGGGGAACTGCACTTGCCATACAACTTGCCAATAATGGACATCAAGTTCGAGCTTGGGATCATGATGAAGAATTAATCTCTGCACTAAATGCAGACAATGAAAACAAACGCTACCTTCCAGGTAATAAATTTCCTACCAAACTTACTGCAGAGCATAATCTTGCTACAGCGATAAATCACGCTGATTTCATTTTATCCGTCGTACCAAGTTATGCTATGCGTGTGGTTTGCGAACAATTAGCAGCACTTCAGCATACGAATAAATTCATCTGGGCAAGCAAAGGTTTTGAAAAGCAAACCAAAATGATGATGCACCAGGTAGTGGAAGATGTATTAGGAAAAGATATTCAATCTGCAGTTTTATCCGGGCCTTCATTTGCAAAAGAAGTAGCAGACAGCTTACCAACTGCAGTAACTCTAGCTTCAAATGATATTGGATATGCAAAAGAATTAGCAACTTATTTCCATAGTGATAATTTTAGAGTTTATGTAAGTGATGACGTGATAGGAGTTGAACTGGGCGGCACAGTTAAAAATGTGTTGGCTATTGCTGCTGGCATTGTCGATGGCCTTGGATTTGGCGCCAATGCTCGCGCTGCTTTAGTCACAAGAGGGTTAGCAGAGATGATACGCCTAGGAGTTGCATTGAAGGCTAATCCAAAAACTTTAATGGGTTTAGCTGGCATCGGCGATTTAGTTTTAACCTGTACTGATGATCAGTCTAGAAACCGCAGATTAGGCCTCGCTTTGGCACAAGGGAAAAAAGCGCAACAATACATGGATGAATTAGGGCAGGCTGTTGAAGGATTTCATGCCGCACAAGTTATACATGAAATTGCTAAGGATAATGGTGTGGAAATGCCAATCTGTGAAAAAGTTTGGAAAGTACTGAATGGACATCTAGAACTCAACACTGCAATTGCTGAGTTGTTAGGTCGAGACATGAAAGAAGAGTTTTGTTAAAGAAATTTCTGACTTTTATTTAAAATCATTTTGACGCCAGGCTTCATAAAGGATTATCCCTACTGAATTGGCCAAATTGATACTGCGTGACGACTCATGCATAGGGATTCGAATTACAAACTTCTGGTCATATTGCTCAAGAACTGTATTTGGTAAGCCGCGTGTTTCTGGTCCAAATATAAACGTATCGCTATCTTGATAGCTTGGAATATCATAATTTGTGCGCCCTTTTGTTGAACATGCGAAAATCCGCTGCGGTTTAAGTGCGTCCAGCATGGCTTGGTAATTTTGGTGCTCCGTTACAGCTGCAAATTCATGGTAATCCAATCCTGCTCTGCGCAGCTTTTTTTCATCAAGCTGAAACCCTAAGGGATGAATTAAATGCAGATCGCAGCCCATATTGGCGCATAACCGTATAATATTCCCCGTGTTCGGTGGAATTTCAGGCTCATATAGAACGACGTTAAACATTATTAATGACAGTGAATGATAAATTAAAAATAGAATTTTGCGGGTTACACCTCAACTCACCGCTGGTTTTACTATCTGGCTGTGTAGGCTTTGGTGAAGAATATACCCGTATCGAAGGATTCTCCAATGCAGATGTAGGCGCAATCTGCTTAAAAGGGACAACTGGGAAACTACGCTTTGGAAATGCCCCACATCGTATTACCGAAACGCCAGAAGGCATGCTAAACGCAATCGGTCTACAAAACCCTGGGGTTGATTATGTTGTTAATGACATTTTGCCTAAATTAGATTTTTCTGAAACACGCTTTATTGCAAACGTATCCGGTTCAACAATTGAAGAATATGTCGAGGTCACTCAAAAGTTTGATGACTCACCGATAGATGCGATCGAAATTAATATCTCCTGTCCAAACGTTAAAGAAGGTGGAGTTGCGTTTGGAAATGATCCAGATATGTCAGCACGCGTGGTAGCAGCTTGCCGTGCAGCAACAGAAAAACCCATCATCACCAAGCTTTCACCGAATCAAACCGATATTAAGTACAACACCAAACTTTGCATTGAAGCTGGTAGCGATGCTTTTGCAGTAATCAATACTGTAATGGGCATGGCAATTGATATACACAAAAAACAACCGATCATTCACAACAACCAAGGCGGCTTATCAGGCCCAGCAATCAAACCAATTGCCTTGTTAAAAGTGCATGAGGTATATCAAGTGTGCAAACCAAACAACATCCCCATTATCGGACAAGGTGGTATTGTAAATACAACGGATGCAATCGAATTTCTGCTTGCAGGCGCGACAACAGTTGGTTTAGGCACAGGATTATTCTACGATCCGCTATGCTGCAAAAAAATTAATGATGGAATTGTTGAATATTTAGAACAAAACAACCATCAACATATAAATGAAATCATAGGTGGCTTACAAATATATTCCGATTCATCTGGCTGAACTTAATATAGTATTAAGATTGAAACATTCCCAATTCCTGAATCTTCCTAGTCAAAGTATTTCTACCCCAACCCAAAAGCTTTGCAGCTTCTTGGCGTTTGCCACTGGTTTTACGCATCGCTGCTTTAATCATAATCGCTTCGAACTCAGGTAATGCTCGATCTAGTATGGATTCATTACCTTTAGATAATTCACGATCAGCCCATTCACTTAACAATGCTTGCCAACTTGCAACATCTGCAACTGACATTTCATCCTTAAGCATTTCCGCCGGTAAATCTTGCATACGGATTTCTTTACTAGACGCCATTACTGTTAACCATCGGCAAACATTTTCTAACTGACGAATATTTCCAGGCCAAGCTAAAGCGCTTAAGTACTCAATAACTTCACTAGAAACTTTTTTTGTTTCGGTTTCTAATTCTTTAGCAGAAGCGTTCATAAAATGTTGTAGTAAAGCGGGTATATCTTCTTTACGTTCTCGAAGTGTCGGTAGAACAATGCGAATTACATTTAGGCGATGAAAAAGATCTTCACGGAAATCTCCATTACGTACTCGCGCCTCAAGGTTTTGATGGGTGGCTGCGATGATGCGCACATCGGCTTTGATTGACTGATGTCCACCAACCCTATAAAAATTTCCATCTGACAACACGCGTAACAAACGAGTTTGTAAGTCAGCGGGCATATCACCAATTTCATCTAAAAATAAAGTTCCGCCATTGGCTTGTTCAAAGCGACCTTTACGCTGTGCTTGTGCACCTGTAAATGAGCCTTTTTCATGTCCGAATAATTCAGATTCTAATAGCTCACGGGGTATTGCAGCCATATTTAGTGCAATGAAAGGACCATCTGCACGAGGACTATTATCATGCAAGGCTCGTGAAACAAGCTCTTTACCCGTTCCAGATGCACCATTAATTAATACAGTTACATTAGAATTTGAAAGCCTGCCAATAGCACGAAATACTTCTTGCATAGCAGGTGATTCGCCAATGATATTAGGCAATTCTTCTGCAGCTTCTTCAGGCTTATCCGTTACAACTTCTTCATTCGCAGCTAAGCATGCGCGCTTAGTAATCTCTACTGCATCTTCTACATCAAATGGTTTAGGTAAATACTCAAACGCCCCTTTTTGGTATGCACCAACTGCACTTTGCAAATCTGAGTGTGCCGTCATGATAATTATTGGTAACTCAGGATGATCTAGCTTTATGCGATCTAAGAATTCAAACCCGTCCATGCCTGGCATACGCACATCGGTAAGAATTGCAGTTGGAGTATCTGTTTCAAGTTCATGAATTGCAGTAACAGCAGATTCAAATGTAGTCACTGGAATCTGCGCTTTTTGAAATGCACGCTCTAACACCCAGCGTATAGCCTGATCGTCATCTATCACCCAAACTTTTGAAATACTCATAATTTTATTCTTTACTCTGCAGTTATTTTTTTATGTTAAAACGATCTTCATTATTTAACGGAAGTAGTACACGAAACTGTGTATGTCCCGGCATAGAGTCAAACTCAATTAGCCCGTTATGCAAATTAATCAGGTTTTGAGAAATAGGTAGCCCTAAACCAGTACCATGTTCATTGCCAGACACCATCGGGAAAAAGATTTGTGGTTTTAACTCTGCACTCACACCTGGACCATTATCGGTAACACTGATCTCAGCAACCAAGCGGTGCATAACATCACCTAAAGTGTATTGCCGTAATACACGCGTTTTAAGCTGCACTTCTGGCTTTTCATTACTCAGATCACTAATCGAGGCACGCACCGCGTTACGAACAATATTTAAAATTGCTTGTACCAACAAATCACGATCGGCATGAATTTCTGGAATGCTTGGATCATAATCCACCTTAAACTCAACTCCACTAGGTGTTTCGGCAAGAGCTAAATGCCGTATATGCTCCAATACATTGTGAACGTTGAGTGATTGTTTAACGGGTGTAACGTTAGGTCCAAACATACGATCAACTAGTTTTCTTAAACGATCCGCTTCATTAATAATGACATCGGTATATTCGCGCAGAGAAGCCTCGGCAAGTTCTCCAGCTAGTAACTGTGCTGCACCACGCACACCGCCTAGAGGGTTTTTTATTTCGTGAGCTAAACCACGCAGCATATTTTGCGTAGCTTGCGTTTCAGATAACAAATGTTCTTCACGGCTAATTCTCACCATGTGATCGACTTTAGATATTTCAAGCAGAGATAGTGTTTCTTCATTTTTAGTAAGTATTGGAATAGTAGAACAATCGATGATTAATTCACCTCCTCCTAAACGTTTCATGCATACTTCACGTTGGGTTATGGGGTGACCCTTTCGAATTGAATCTTGTATGTGGTTTATTAATTCATCATCTGTATCTTGAATAAAATCAGTTAAAGGTCGACCCAAAGCATGCCGCACACCAGTACTGACTATCTCTTCAGCAGCAGGATTCAAATATTTAATGCAAAGATCTTCATCAACCAAAAACACCGCTAATGCTAAGTTGTCTAAAATTTTCTTATGCTGATTTATATCTACCAGAGATTCCATAAATGCTGGGATTTCACCAAATATGTTAGTAGGTGTTTTTGTCATAACTTGTCCTTAGCCACTTGATTGCAATAATCGATCCAACAGATCTGCGAGCTATTGGCACATCTAATCAAAGACTTAGAGCAATAACGTAGCTGGAATTGCACTAGTATAGTGCATATTGAGAATCAATCTAGTGCAAGATGCACTAATTTAGGGCTAAAGCGTGATATTTACTGATTAGGTTGAGACTGAATCAACCACTACACTTAATTTGAAGTAGGTGGTGGTGGCGGTCTCGTTGGTAATTTAGTGTTACTAGGAAAATTGAAGGAACCGTTACCCGTACCTGCATCGCCACCATTGCCATCACTTGGTGCGATATCAGAATTTAGTAATGCAGAATAACGCTGCAAGGTTACCTTCACAGGCGTGGCACTAATCTTTGTACTGCCACTAGTATCGACTATTTTTACAGAAATACTATGTGTGCCTCGATCAACATTTTTTAAGGCGGTAATAGTACTGGTTCCGCTGTATACCTCAGCGCCATCTAAAGTAACTACATATTTATGGCCTTTTCGTGACTGTAGTGCCGGAGCCACACGAAAATTAATAGTCAGGTTGCCTTGGTTATCCCGAATAGTGGCCTCATTGCTAGGTGATGTAATCACAAGTTCGGTATAAGGATTTTTATCCTCTTCTTTTTTAGTACTACGATTGCTGCTGGAACTCGCTAGAGGCTTAGTTGGAATCAAAGTAGGCAATGTATCGACTTCTACTTCTTCGGCATTTGCACATCCACCTGGTGAATCTGTATATACAGTATTTCCTTTAGCGTCTTTACAGGTATAAATCTCCGCTTGCGCATTACCTGCGCAAAAAAGAATGCAGATGACACTAAAAATGGCAAGACTTATACGCATCCGATCGTTTCCTTATTAGCTCTAAAAGAATAATACTCGCAGATGCTTATAAGACCCAGGAAAAGCGTCTCAAGTTGCAAAAAAAACGCCCCAAGTCCAATTTTAGAGCCGGGGCGTTATTAGCTAAAGTGCTAAAACAGTAGTTTAACAGCTGTAATACATATCAAACTCTACAGGATGAGTAGACATACGTAATTCTGTTACTTCTTCCATCTTTAGTTCTATGTAGCCATCGATGCAGTCATCTGAGAATACGCCACCGGCTTTAAGAAAGTCACGATCATTGTCTAACGCTTCTAAAGCTTGATCGAGTGAAGAACAGACGGTTGGGATTTTCTTTTCTTCTTCAGGAGGCAAGTCGTATAAATCTTTATCGTTTGCAGGGCCTGGATCAATCTGGTTTTGAATTCCATCTAAACCAGCCATCATCATTGCTGCAAAAGTAAGATAAGGATTACCTGTTGGATCACCAAAGCGAACTTCAATTCTGCGTGCCTTTGGGTTAGATTCGTAAGGAATACGAATCGATGCAGAACGATTACGCGCAGAGTATGCCAACATAACCGGAGCCTCAAATCCTGGTACTAATCGTTTGTAGCTATTTGTGCTTGCATTAGAGAATGCATTAATCGCACGCGCATGCTTAATGATACCGCCAATGTAATACAACGCAGTTTGTGAAAGATTACCGTAAAGATCGCCTTGAAATAAATTATTGCCTTCTTTAACTAATGACATGTGTACATGCATACCGCTACCGTTATCACCAACGATGGGTTTAGGCATAAATGTCGCTGTCTTACCGTAGTTATGCGCAACGTTATGAACTACATATTTTAAAATTTGGTTCCAGTCTGCGCGCTCTGTAAGAGTGCTGTATCGCGTACCAATTTCGCATTGGCCTGCAGTGCCTACTTCATGATGATGAACCTCTACAGGAACTCCCATTTCTACAAGCACTTGGCACATTGCTGAACGAAGATCTTGTAATGAATCGACAGGAGGAACAGGGAAGTAACCACCCTTAACACCCGGACGATGGCCAATGTTGCCATCTTCAAAATGCTTACCTGAGTTCCAAGCCGATTCGTCAGAGTCAACTCTATAAAATGAACCTGACATCTCAATGCCCCATTTAACATCGTCAAATACAAAAAATTCTGGCTCTGGTCCAAAGTTAACAGCGTCCGCTATACCGGTTGAATTTAGATATGCTTCTGCTCGTCTGGCTACAGAACGTGGGTCACGGCCGTAACCTTCCATGGTTGAAGGCTCAAGAATATCGCAACGTAAAATCATAGTGGAATCACTAAAGAATGGATCAACTACGGCTGTGCTTGGGTCTGGCATTAAAATCATGTCTGATTCATTAATTCCTTTCCAACCCGCAATCGATGAACCGTCAAACATTTTGCCCGACTCAAATATACTTTCTTCTACAGTTGAGGCTGGCACAGAAACGTGCTGTTCCTTACCTTTTGTATCCGTAAACCGGAAATCAACGAATTGAATATCTTCGTCTTTTATTTTTTTGATCACATCACTCGCGGACATTTAGTTTCTCCTTAGCTTCGACTCTTTATGTGTCTTAATTGGTATTTATAATAGCGGTGTTAGGTTGTTTTTCTTATGCTTGTGACTAATTGCTAGCCACATTCATGTAGTTACTTAATTTATTATTTTTTAATTATTCTTAGCACAATGCGTGCCATTAGAATTTAGAACGCACTCTAATAAAGCTAATGCAGCATTATACGCAGCTTTTTGCCAAGATGTGAGAAGGCAAATACTAATATAAGCACTATCTTGGTGCTAGCCAGCACCAAGATAGTGCTTGATGTAATTTGAAAAATTATTTGGGAAGAAAACGAGTATACGTACATTTGCCTTATGAACTCGTGACGAGAAAAAAAACAATACAAGATTATTGAAGACCAGGGTCTATTGCCACTCATTCATTTAATAAAAATATCATTATAAAATGTAATGGTTTTATCCCTGCATATGGCCCACTGAAACGACTATTTATTTGCCGTGATTTGTCACCATAGGTCAAATAATGCAGACAATTTTCGTCCAATTGATAGCTCGATCACATCGCTAACTATTGCTAAATAACAAGTAAACAACAGCCCATCAGTAGGTTACTGATTCAGCTTAAAGTAAGCATGATGTTGGCATAGGCCTTGCTCTATAGATTACAACAAACTTTTTTATTGCTCAGGATGAGCATTTTAAGCATGACACGGAGGTCATTATGGGCGTATCAACTGATGTATTCACAATTGTGTATATCGTATGGATCGCCGCAAGTATGGCAGCGTTAGCTTGGGCTTATCGACACACGGTTAAGAAAAAACTTTGTGGCGACAGCAACCGCGCTTAAATACAGAAAGGATTCATTTTAAAGCAAGGATGCTTTATCAACACATACGGAAATGTGTGCAATGAAATGTAGAGTGGTGAAATGTGAGAAGCATTCACAGCAGGGAACACCTCGGACAAGGATTGTCGCCTCTACAATTTAAAAGGAAATGACATGTTGTAACTAAGGATAGTTACACCTTACAAGGATGCAACCTAGATAGCTCATCATCAGGAGAGTGTATCTAAACCGTCTTAGGGAAGAGGGCTGCGAGACAAGGACGTCGTTCTGCAGCACTATTATTAAAGGCAAGCACTTAGCTTGCCTTTTTTATTGCCCGCAATTACCCAGAAATATAGCTATTAGCAAGCACCAGTGCTGGTAGGCATAGCAGGGCATCGCTATACTCTCGTGCGTGCAACGCGTTAACTATGCCTGATTCCCAAACTATAAATAAGCTTATAAGCTTTCAGGAGCTCATCCAAAGACTTCAGCAGTTTTGGACTGCACAAGGCTGTGTGGTTGAACAACCTTATGACTTGGAAATGGGAGCCGCCACCTTTCATCCAAGTACTTTTTTGCGTGCCATAGGGCCTGAGTCTTGGCGATCCTGTTACCCACAACCTTGCCGTAGACCTACTGATGGCCGTTATGGTGATAACCCCAATCGCTTGCAGCGTTATTTTCAATTTCAAGTTGTACTCAAGCCTTCACCTGAAAATATTCAAGACTTATATATAGAGTCACTGACCTCGCTAGATATTGACCCCTTAGTTCATGACATTCGATTTGTTGAAGACAATTGGGAGTCGCCCACATTAGGCGCATGGGGTTTAGGCTGGGAAGTGTGGCTAGATGGTATGGAAATTTCTCAGTTTACTTATTTCCAACAAATTGGTGGCCTAGACTGCAAACCAGTTACAGGGGAAATTACCTATGGCTTAGAACGCATCGCCATGTACTTGCAAAATGTCGACAGTGTGTATGATTTAGTTTGGTCTCAACATAAAGACAATACTATTCTCTACCGAGATATTTATCATCAAAACGAAGTAGAGCAATCCGCCTACAACTTTGAACATGCGAATACAGATGCTTTGTTTAAATCTTTTGATGCCAGCGAAAAAGAATGCCAACACTTAATCGAACAAGAAATTCCTGTTGCTGCATACGATCATGTGCTCAAGTGCTCACATGAATTTAATTTATTAGATGCGCGTCAAGTTATCTCAGTTACTGAACGTCAGCAATATATTTTACGCATTCGCAAACTTGCTCAAAGTGTTGCCAATAACTATTTAGAAAGCCGCGAAAAACTGGGCTTTCCGCTGGAAAAGAAATAGCCCGCTGTGAACTAAAAAATGGACAATAAGAAAGATTTATTAATTGAAATTGGTACCGAAGATATACCAGCAAGATTGCTGCTGAGTATGTCTAATGAGTTTGGCGAATTAATTTGCAAACAACTGAATGCTGCTGAACTGTCTTATTCCAATCATGAAATTTATTGCACTCCACGTCGTCTAGCCATCGTAGTAAGTGATTTAGACATAAAACAAAAAAACCAAGTCATTGAACGTAAAGGACCCAAAGCATTAGCGGCCTTTGATAAAGAAGGCAATCCAACTCAAGCGGCAAAGGGCTTTGCTCGTTCATGCGGAATTGATGCGAAACAACTCGAGGTGGATGATGATCCAGACAATCCTAGACTTACGTTTAGCGAAGAGCGTATTGGCCAAAGCACCAAAGAGTTATTACCAAATATAATCGAAGAAACAGTAAAGAAGATAAGTGTTCCCAAACGTATGCGCTGGAACCAATCTGGCGCAGAGTTTATTCGACCCATTCGTTGGCTATTAGTACTACTGGGCTCAGAAACTGTTGCAAGCACTTTGTTTGGCATCAAAGCGAGTAACGTGACACAAGGACATCGATTTCATGCTGCAAAAGAGATTGTTGTTAAACATCCATCAGCTTATAAAGAACTGCTAAATATAAAAGGCCATGTGTTAGCAGATTTCAAAGAGCGTCAAGATAATATTTTACAGCAAGTTAAAACTCTAGCTAGCCAGGTAAATGGCACACCTTCCTACACACAAGAATTATTAGACGAGATCACGGGTTTAGTGGAATGGCCATGTGCAATGCTAGGAGAGTTTGATGCACAGTTTTTAGAAGTGCATAAAGAGCTCCTCATCAGCACCATGCAAGACAATCAAAAATATATTCCATTGTTGAATAAAGATGGTGAGCTACTGTCACAGTTTATTATTGTCAGCAATATTAATAGCAAAGACCCCGCCACTGTTAAACATGGTAATGAAAGAGTTATCGTGCCACGCTTTGAAGATGCAATGTTTTTCTGGCAACGCGATAAGAATGTTAAATTAGAATATAATTTAGAAAAGTTGGGGAGCGTCGTTTACGAAAAACATTTAGGTACACTTAAAGACAAAACCGAACGAAATATAAAACTCGTAGCTTATTTAGCCAATTATACAAATGCTGATAAAAACAATTGTGAGCACGCAGCAAAATTAAGTAAATGTGACCTTGTGAGTGAGACCGTTAGTGAATTTCCAAAACTTCAAGGCATCATAGGCCGAAACATAGCTTTCCTTAACAATGAAAACGAAGACATCTGTACAGCGATTGAAGAGCAATATTTACCTAAACAATCTGGTAGTAAATTACCTACAACACCCGTAGGCATAACACTCGCCTTAGCAGACCGCTTAGACACGCTGGTGGGGATTTTTGCAATAGGAAAAATACCAACTGGACTTAAAGACCCTTATGGTTTACGTCGTGCAGCTCTTGCTGTTTTACGCATTATCATTGAAACACCATTGAATATTGATCTCAGCGAATGCTTAGAAAAAGCTGCGACTTTTTTCCCTGATAAATTGAATGCTGATAAGGCCGTAGGTGATGTACACGAATATATTAATGAACGCTACCGTGCCTATTTTTCGGATCGAGATATTCCAGTTGATGTGATCGATTCTGTATTAGCAAACCATCCCACACATCCAAGCGATGTGGCTGCAAAAATTGATGCGCTAATGAGCTTCCGCAAGCTACCAAATGCAGAAAGTCTTGCAGCAGCAAATAAGCGAATTCGCAATATTTTGAAAAAAATCGATCGTGATAATATTGGTGAAGTAGACATAAACTTATTTAAAGAAAATGCTGAGAGTACCTTGCATAGTGCTTTAGAAAGTTTATCCGATGATGTAGAAAGCTTATTCAAAGACAACCAATATGAACAAGCTTTGAGTAAATTGGCCGATTTACGACAACCAATAGATAATTTTTTTGATGGCGTAATGGTTATGGATAAAGATGAAAAATTAAAAGCCAATCGAATTGCTTTGCTATCAAGGATAGATTCATTATTTATGCATGTTGCTGATTTTTCTAGACTGCAATCATAATTAATCTTGGAGTTTAACCCCTCATGAGTGAATTAAAAGCTGTTGTTCTAGATCGTGATGGCGTTATTAACGAGGATTCGGATGGGTTTATAAAATCACCCGAAGAGTGGATTGCAATTGAAGGCAGTTTACAAGCTATCGCAAAACTTAATTACGCCAAAGTAAAAGTTTTTATTGCTTCTAATCAATCTGGAATCGCACGTGAATTATTTGACTACGACATGTTAAATAAGATTCATCAAAAAATGCTCGCCGAACTAGTCCAACACGGCGGACATCTTGATGGGATTTTTTTCTGCCCAGATCTTGAAGGCGAGTGTCGCAAACCTAAAACTGGCATGTTGGTTGAAATTGAAAAACGTGCACATTTGTCTCTAGAAAAAGCTCCTTTCATAGGAGACTCTTTACGTGATGTGCAAGCAGCCATTTCACATGGTTCACAACCTATACTAGTGCGCACAGGTAAAGGTTCAGTAACCGCGTTAAGTGAACAGCTGCCACGTAATATTCCTATTTACGATGATCTTGCGCAAGCAGTAGATGCTTTGCTCTCAGAATAAATATTTAGCACCTAATATTACTTACTAATGTTACAAACTTTACGATCCTTGCTGTTTTTAGCAGGTATGGCCATTCTTACTTTTGTATTTGGCTTTGCATGCTTACTTACTATCGTTATTCCTTACAGAATGCGCTACCGATTCATTTCTTATTGGAGTGCTTGCAACTTATGGTGGCTGCGCATTACCTGTGGTTTGGGATACACAGTTACCGGCAAAGAAAATATCCCGAATCATCCATGCATTGTTATGTCGAATCACCAATCCGCCTGGGAGACAATGGCACTTGGACCTATTTTCCCACCTTTAATATGGGTGGTTAAAAGAGAACTGCTTTTTGTGCCTATCTTTGGCTGGGGTTTGGCACTTACACATCCTATAGCTTTAAATCGAGGTGCCGGTAGAAAGGCAGTTGGCCAACTGGTAGAACAGGGTGTAAAAAAAATAAAAAAAGGACACTGGATATTAATCTTCCCAGAAGGTACACGAACTCCACCCGGTACAAAACGTAAATTTAAAATTGGTGGCGCCATGTTGGCAGAAAAAAGTGGCGCGCCTATCATTCCTGTGGCACATAATTCGGGTAATTTCTGGGCGCGCAGGCAACTCGCCAAAAGTCCTGGTACTATACAGATGGTTATAGGGCCAGCAATTACTACTGCTGGGAAAACTGCCAACCAAATAAATCAAGAAGTCTATACATGGATAAGTACACAACGGGATGTAATTGAAACTAAAAGGAGTTGATTAAATTGCATCATCTCTATTAGAAAAATATCTTCTAGTAACTGGCACTGACAGAAACACGATTGCAGCTATTGCCAAAACAATATAAATCAAACAAAAATATTCGGTCAGACCAATATATTTTTGTTGTGGTGCAGCATTTTGTTGGAAAAAATATAGCCACATTAGACAGCCAGTGCCAGAAATAATTAAAACTATATAAGCTCCTATACGAGCCACCGCATGTCTTTTCAGCAAGCCAATTGAAATTAATATGATAGCAACGCCAATAAATATTGATGTAAACCCGCTTAATGAATAAATAGCAATATAGCCGTAAAAAACACTACTTATCCCCGTTAATATACAAATTAACGCAACCATCCAGACACCAACTCGAGTAACTGATTCACTCATGGGCAGGGGTTGGGTTGTTGTTGATGAATACATTCTATTTTTTCTAAAACTTCATTTGTAAGTTCTACATTACTACTGTCGATATTTTCTTTGAGCTGCTGCATAGTTGTTGCACCGATAATATTCGCAGTAACAAAAGGTCTAGTGTTTATAAAAGCCAATGCCAATTGTGTGGGTGAATAGCCATACTCTCGCGCTAAGTTTACGTAGGCTGCTGTCGCACTTTTACCTTCTTTATTACTATAGCGAGTAAAACGCTCATATAATGTTAGCCGGGCATCTGCAGGCGAGTTGTTAATATATTTACCACTTAACACACCAAAACCTAATGGCGAATACGCCAACAAACCCATACGTTCACGATATGATACTTCTGCTAAACCAATTTCATAAGTTCGATTCAACAAACTATATGGGTTTTGGATACTTACCATTGAAGGCCAAGAATTTTTTTGCGCGAGCAATTGGTACTGCATCGCACCCCAAGGGGTTTCGTTACTGATGCCTAGGTGGCGTACCTTGCCTTGCTCAACCGCTTTAACTAAACATGCATAAGCATCTTCCATAATTGACACATCTGACGAAATTGTTTCTGCTTCATTATGTTTATAGCCTAAAGGCCCAAAATAATTAGTATTCCTTGCTGGCCAGTGGATTTGGTATAAATCGATATAATCTGTTTGCAAGCGCTCAAGGCTGGAATCCAATGCAGCATTAATTTGCTTAGGTATTAACTGTGCGCCGCCACGTAAATACGGCATCATCCCCGGACCAGCAACTTTTGTGGCAAGAATAATTTCTTTTCGTTTGCCAGTTTTTTTTAACCAAGTACCTATATATTCTTCTGATTTACCTTGTGTGTGCTCCAACGGTGGCACCGGATACATTTCTGCAGTATCGAAAAAATTTATCCCTTGTGAAACTGCATAAGCCATATGTTCATGTGCTTCAGCCTCAGAATTTTGTTCGCCATAGGTCATAGTGCCAAGACAAATTTTACTAACTCGAATATCTGTTTTACCTAATTCATTAAATTGCATGCGCTACGTTTTTATTAGTTAAATAATATGAGCACACCTGTGTACCCATATAAACGATTGTGGAAAATTTCGCCATTAGCAAAAAACCCAACTAAAGGAAAATCCCCTAACTCATCTTGAATCATTTTCAATTCTTCAGAATCATTGCCAAATTGATAACGTCCTCGACCAAGACAAGTATAATATAGTCCCCCATGCGGCTTGCTTTGTAAGCGTGACTTCATCGTACCCAACATTCTTAACATATCTTCACGCGCACTATTGCCATCACGTCGGCAGAACATAAACTTGCTGCCCTCATACAAATAATCTCCCACTGCAATAAGCTTTTCTTCTTCATCAAAACCAATAATATTT
>JABDMD010000188.1 GCA_013001685.1 Gammaproteobacteria bacterium
TCCATTGTTAAATGAATATTTATTAAATAAACTTATTAGCTCTTTTAAGATACGAATATTCATTAATTTTACCTCAAAATACGCTCACAACCATGTCAATTATTACGCTTACAAGCGATTGGGGAACTCATGATTATTTTGCCGGGGCTTTAAAAGGAAGGCTCTTGAGCAAAATACCTGATGCCCAAATTGTGGATATAAGCCATGACATACCGGCCCACAACGTGGTTTATGCTTCTTACGTTTTCGGAAATACCTATAAACATTTTCCAAAAGGAACTATTCACTTAGTTACGGTGCAAGCTTCTGTTGAACATTCTAAAAACGAACCTGAAAAGAATATATCAGATTATTTAGCTGTTGAAATGGATGGGCACTTTTTTATTGTATCAAACTCAGGATTAATATCACTACTAACTAACGGAGTAATTCCTAAAATAGTAAGGCTACAATTCCCAAAAAAGAATTATACCAAACATTATTTTAATGAATTGGCAGATGTAATTTCTGTTTTATACAAATCTAATGATGTTGCATCTCTTGGAGAATACACTGACGACTTTTTGCAGGCGACTTTACTCAATCCAATTGTAGAACCTTCAGTAATTAGAGGCACTGTTGTTTACATAGATCGTTTTGGGAATTTAGTTACCAATATAGAACGCCAATTGTTTGAAGAAGTACGCTCTCAGAGAAGATTCATCATATCACTGAGAAAACACGAATATGATATAAATGCATTGAGCGAGTGGTATGATGATGTTGTAGAAGGTGAAAAAGTTGCCATGTTTAATGCAGCTGATAAACTAGAAATTGGTTTAAACAAAGGCATAGCAAATAAATTATTTGGATTAAAAATTGGCGATACCATTAGAATAGATTTTTATGATAACGAGAGTAGTAAAATTGACTATTGATAGTCATCACGTAGAAGAGTTCATTAAAACATTTGAGAGCAAACAAAAAGACATTGCAAAGTTTGCGGGTTGCCAAAAAGTTGAGTTGTTATACGATGTAGCTTGCCCTAATATTTTGTATACCATTAGCCATTGGGACACGGAAGATCATTTACAAGATTACAGAGACTCAGGTTTCTTTGAAGATACTTGGACAACAGTGAAAAAACTATTTGCCGGAAAACCCGAGGCCTGGAGCCTGAAGCAAGTAGAAGCTTAAGCCATAAAAAGCGGTTAATATCAACAACCAAAACATTACAATCTCAATACATTTAAGTAGTAAAATCTGTTAAATTTGCCTCACTGAGCGTTGAAAAATTATGTTGCAATTATTAAGTAGAGAAATTAATGGGTTTTTGAATTCGTTAATTGGTGCGTTGGTTATCAGCATCTTTCTCATCTGCATTTCTTTGTTTTTATGGGTATTTCCTGATACAGGATTTAATATTCTGAATAGTGGCTACGCAAATCTGGATGCATTCTTTATTATCACTCCCTGGATTTACTTATTCTTAATTCCGGCCATTACCATGCGTTTATTTGCTGAAGAAAAAAGGTCAGGAACCATTGAACTTTTGCTAACCCGTCCATTTTCCGAATTACAAATTATACTAACTAAATTTTGGGCCGGAGTTATTCTTGTTCTAATTAGCTTAATTCCAACATTAATCTATTATTACACAGTTTATAAACTTGGTGCACCTGAAGGTAATTTAGACTCAGGTTCAATATGGGGTTCATACTTAGGCTTATTGTTACTTGGTGCTTGTTTTGTTGCCATAGGTTTATTTGCATCATCCATCACAGATAACCAGGTGGTAGCCTTTATAGTTGCTCTCTTCTTATCATTTATTTGTTACACCGGATTTGAATCTCTGAGCAGCATCATTAGTAACTCAAGTATTAGTCACTTTATATACCAGTTAGGAATAAACGCACATTATAAATCTTTAAGCAGAGGGGTTATAGACACCCGAGACCTGCTGTATTTCATTAGTGCTACCCTATTCTTTATTATGGTTACAAAATTGGTTTTAGAAAGCAGAAAATGGGCATGAAACCACAACAGGTAAAAAGAAATAACATAGTCCAATTGGCACTACTGCTTGCCATCATTGTTCTGGTAAATGTGATTGGTTCGTTTGTGTTTACACGATTGGATTTAACTGAAGATAAACGATTCACTTTATCTGATACAACCATAGAATTATTAGAGAGTTTAAATTCAGTGGTATTTGTTAAAGTTTATTTGGAAGGTGATTTTCCACCTGAGTTCAAACGCATGCGCGATGCCACTCAAGAAATTTTAGATGAAATGCGCTCCTATGCCGGTGTTAATCTTGAGTATGAATTTATTGATCCAAATTTGGAAGATGAAAATCAAAAAAGAGAGTTATTTCAGCAACTTAGCGATAGAGGAATTCAACCCAGTCAAATACAGGAAACCACAGGTGAAGGCTCTTCTCAACAAGTAATATTCCCAGGTGCATTAATCAATTTTAAGGAACAGGAATCAGCTGTACTACTACTACAGAGCAAACTTGGAGAATCTACCCAACAAACATTAAACAACAGCATACAGTCGCTTGAATATGGATTTGCCAATGTAATTAAGAAACTCAGCAATCCAATACCAAGTACAATTGGCATTATTGAAGGACATGGTGAATTGGAACAAATTGATATTGGAGACTTAGCAAACACATTGCAAGAAACGTATGCTGTACAACGCAATGCCATCAATCAACAACTAAAAGAACTTGATGATTATAAACTAATCATAATTGCAAAACCGTATCAGCGATTTGAAGAAAGAGACAAGTTCATCATTGATCAATTTATTATGCGTGGCGGAAGAGTTTTGTGGATGGTTGATGGAACGCAAGTAAGTATGGATAGTTTGCAAAGCAGTGACATGACTGTTGCCATTAGTAATGACATTAACATTCAAGACATGTTATTTAAGTATGGCGCTCGGGTGAATATGAATTTGGTTCAGGATTTAAAAGCAGCTCCTATACCAATAGTAACAGGCTATGTAGGCAACCAACCACAACAAAGTTTAAAGCCATGGTACTTCTTTCCCCTACTCGACCCAAAAACCGGAAACAAGCATCCCATTGTAAATAATCTTAATTTAATTCGTGCACAATTTGCCAGCACTATTGATACTGTTGGAAGAAATGCAGATATAAAGAAAACCGTGTTGCTCACTACCTCAGGGCAAAGCAGAAAGCAAAACGTACCAGTGCGTGTTGATTTAAACTTGATGCGAGATGAACCCAATCCCAGAAATTATAATGCAGGCCCACAACCGGTGGCTGTATTGTTAGAAGGTAATTTTACATCCGCTTACAAAAACACAGAGTACGAAGTGGCTATTAAACGAGATACCATTTTAAAATTTATTGATACAAGTGAAGACACAAAAATGATTGTGATTGGTGATGGTGATATAGCCAGAAACTTTGTCAAAAGGTCATCACAGCAGATTTTCCCTTTGGGTTATGATAGATATACGAACCAGTTTTTTGGAAACAAGAACTTTATACTGAATGCAGTTGATTACCTGTTAGATGATTCAGGATTAATTGGGGTGCGCAACAAAGAGTTTAAACTACGTTTACTGGATATGCCAAAAATAACAAGCGAAAAGAAAACCTGGCAAATACTAAATGTTGTTGTTCCATTATTATTGATACTAATATTGACATCCATTAAAATGGTATTGAGAAAAAGAACCTTTTCTAAAATGAATTAAAATGAAAAAGAATAAGGCATTATTTGGAATATTCATACTGTTATTAATAGCAGCTGCTTACTTTCTTATTAGCAAAAACAGCAACACCATAAAATCTGAATTGTCAGATTTTGCAGTGAAGGATACCGCTTCTATCACTAAAATATTTTTAGTTGATAAAAAAGAAAACCAGATTTTATTGGAAAGAAAAAACGGTGTATGGTTTGTAAATGGAGAGGTTCAAGCAAGACCTGATGCTATGTCCAGCCTATTAAAGACCCTTTATCAAATAGAAGTTAGAAGTCCTATCGGTGAACGTGCTCAAAATACAATTATCAGACACCTTGGTTCAGTAGGTATAAAGTGCGAAATCTACTTGAATGACGAAAAGAAACCAAGCAAAGTATATTATGTTGGTGGTGGAACGCAAGACATGTTGGGAACGTTTATGTATATAGAAAATTCTACCGTTCCATTTGCAGTGCACATACCGGGTTTTGATGGGTACCTCACTCCTCGTTACCGACCTTTATATGATAGTTGGATTTTGCCAAATGTATTTAGTCTTAGAGGCCCCGACATTAAGCGAGTTGACTTAACCTATTTAGATGGACCTAAAAGATCATTTTCTATTGTAAAACAAAATGAACTGGATTACGCTGTAATTGATAAAGAAACGGGTACCATTGAAAGCAATATATCTCAAAATTTAGTTCAAGCTTATTTAGACCAATTTACTTTTGTGAACTATGAGGCAAAAGCCACTGCTGTAAATAACAGTAAACAAGATTCATTAAAACAAGTAGGGTATTTTGCAAACCTTACTGTTACCGATGTAAATGATAAAGTGCGCAGTGTTGACATGTACCGGATGGAAATAACTGAAAGAAGTAAAAACTTAATGGATGAAGAACATGAATTTGATATCGATCGGTTTTATGGAAGCATAAATAATGACCCTACCTGGGTAGTTATGCAATACTATGTATTTGACAAATTATTGCTTGAAAGCCGCAATTTTAAAGCAAAACTATAGATTAGGAGTTTTTCAACAATTGATTAAAATCTTGGCTAAAAGCATATCTTTGCTTTAATTCCACAGCGAATAATATTGACCTTAAAGCCCTTAGAAAATGAAATTTATTGTAGCCAGCAACGTATTACTCAGACAATTACAAGCCATTTCAGGTGTAATTAGCACAAATAACCCGCTTCCAATTTTAGATAATTTTTTATTAGAGGTAAGCGAAAATAAGCTAACCATTACTGCTTCTGATTTAGAAACTACCATTATTACCGAAATGGAGGCTGACTCTAAAGACAGAGGAACAATAGCTATTCCTGCCAGAATGTTGTTAGATACGCTTAAAAGCTTTGGTGGTGATGAGCCATTGACCTTCACGATAAATGAAAAAGGCTACTTAGTTGAAATTAGTTCTAGTCAGGGTAAGTACAAAATTTCTGGTCAAAATGGTGAGGAGTTTCCACGCATACCTGAAAACGATGGAGCTAACTCTTTAGACATTCCTTCTGATGTCTTATTAAATGCAATCAATAAAACTTTGTTTGCAACAGGTAATGATGATTTACGTCCTGTAATGAGTGGAGTGTATTGTCAGCTAAGTCCGGATAATGTAACCTTTGTTGCTACTGATGCACACCGCCTAGTTCGTTACCGCAGAGTGGATGCTAAAGCAAACAAAGAAATAAGTTTCATCATTCCTAAAAAACCATTGAACCTATTAAAGAACACGCTACCAACAGACAGCACAGTGGTAAAAATTGAATACAATGAATCAAATGCATTTTTCTCATTTGATGGGCACCAAATCATTTGCAGACTAATTGATGGCCGCTACCCTAACTATGAAGCGGTAATACCTGCAGACAATCCAAACGTATTGGAAATTGACAGAGAACAGTTTCTAAATTCTATTAAACGTGTTGCTATCTTCTCTAACAAAACAACGCACCAGGTTAAACTAAAACTTAGCGGAAGCGAAATACAGATTTCTGCAGAAGATGTAGATTTTAACAATGAAGCAAAAGAGCGTTTAACATGTAACTATGCTGGAGATGATATGGAGATTGCTTTCAACGCAAAGTTTATAGCAGATATGTTAAGTAACATTAATTCTGAGCAAGTTAAAATGGAAATGTCTTTACCAAACCGTGCGGGTATTATTACACCAAATAACGGAGATGCAAGCAAAGAAGATTTGCTAATGTTGGTAATGCCTGTAATGCTTGGCTAAGCTTTATTTGTTTCTTAAAAAGTAATCTATTGCCACATCATACCCTGGCAAACCTAAACCTGCAATTACTGCTACGCAGTTTTTTGAAAGCAAACTGTGCTGCCTGTATTTTTCTCTTGAATAGATATTGCTAATATGTACTTCAATTACATTATTACTTATTGCCGCTATCGTGTCGCTTAGTGCAATGGAAGTATGCGTATAGCCACCTGCGTTTAGCACAACACTGTTTCCATCAAATCCATGTTCTTGCAAATAATTAATTAGGCCCCCTTCTATGTTGCTTTGATAATAAACAAATTCAACATTTGAATATTTTTTTTTCAAATCAAGCAAATAATCATCAAATGATATATTGCCATAGATAGCTTCTTCTCTTTTGCCTAATAAGTTAAGGTTTGGTCCGTTTATGATATGAATCTTCATGCTGCTGCTAAAATAGCAATAAATAAAAACGCAATGGATGTTAATAATATTAAAGGTCAACTTGCTAGTTAGCCAGGCTATTCAGTAAATTTAAGCTATGTGGGAAAGCTATGCCAAAGGATTTAAAAGCTACTTAAAACTAGAAAAGTCATTAAGTGATAATTCGGTGCAAGCTTATTTGCGAGATATCAATAAACTGATAAAATACAGTGAGGTACAAGAACCCGAATTGAAAGCGAGTAAAGTTGAGTACCGTGATTTGAGTGATTTTATTATTTGGCTGAATAAAGAAAAAATAAGTGCTGCAAGTCAGGCTAGAATAGTAAGCGGAGTGCGTGCTTTTTTTAAATACTTAGAACTGGAAGAAATAATAGAAAATAACCCGGCAGAATTATTAGAAACACCTAAGCTGGCCCGCAAATTACCCGATACCTTGAGTTTAGAAGAGATAGATGAACTAATGGCTGCCATTGATTTAAGCAAGCCGGAAGGAGAACGCAACAAGGCCATTATTGAAACATTATATGGATGTGGGTTGCGTGTAAGCGAATTAATCAATTTAAAACTGTCTAACTTCTTCTCAGAAATCGGTTTTATTAAAGTAACCGGTAAAGGAGACAAGGAAAGAATGGTTCCGATTGGCAGTTCAGCGATTAAACAAATTGATCATTACAAAGAAGCATTGCGCAATCATTTAGAGGTAGAAAAAGAATTTGAAGACTTTCTATTTTTAAATCAAAAAGGAAGAAAACTTTCCAGAGTGTATGTGTTTCAATTAGTAAAAGACCTGGCTACAAAAATTGGCATGAAAAAGAAAATCAGTCCGCATACCTTTAGACATTCATTTGCAACACACTTAATTGAAGGAGGGGCAGATTTAAGGGCTGTGCAAGAAATGTTAGGACATGAGAGCATAACAACTACAGAAATATATACGCATTTAGATAAATCGTATTTGAGAGATACGATTATACAGTTTCATCCCAGATCTTGATTAGTTGATAAATTTGACTATAAGTAAGGCGGCAGCGGCAGCAGCCAATAGAAGTACATATACTTTAACACAAACGTTAATTACACTTCCCGGAATTTTAAATATATCGTCCATATTATTCATTAGCTTTTATACGTAGCCCACGCTAAGAAAGTTTTATAGGGGGAAGGGTACGTCAAAAATACAACATAACAGGCTGAGAATAAGGAAGCTGAAAATGGGTTTTAAAAAGGTTATTCACAAGAATTATAAGCTACATTGACTTAATTTCCTAATTGTTGTTTTGAAGTTTTACATGGGTGTTTCCAAAAGCTAAGCACACCGTTTACAAATCTATATTTTTCCAAATGCGAAATTTTTATCTCAAACTGATGTTCTGCCATTACATCAACCATAGACTTACCAAGACTTCCAATTAATTTTTCCACTTCACGGTAAGTCATTCCTTTTTCCAATTTATCATGTGCCATGCAATCATAATCTCTTTGAGTTATGGGTCTCTCCTTCTCTGCACCATTGGACTGAAGCAGTTCTATTGTTTTTGTTTGATCATATGCAACAGCCGCCATCATTGGGGTTCTGCCAACATTATCTTCAGAGTTCAAACTAGCACCTTCATTAATCATCATATTAAGTATCGTTTCATTACCATCTTTGCAGGCTAAAAGCAATAATTCATTCCCTGCTTTGCCATTCAGGTCTATTTTATTCTTTTTGATGGCTTTTTCAATCTTTACATAATCTTTAACCATATATGCCTGTCTTAGTTTCTCATCAAGACTTTGGGCAAGGGAACCAACAGATATTAAAAAAGAACATAAAATGAATAGAATGAATGAAATTTGAAATCTTGACATTTTGAAGAAGAATTGCATTGATTTTAGAAATATTGACATTTAACCAACTGATATTTAATAAGGTATAATTTAAGTAATTAAAGTTAAAATAAAAATTTCTTCACCAAATATCAAGCAGAATATAAATTGACCTAATGACCTAAATAGCCAGTTTGAACAAAATCTTTACATTTGCACCTCTAAAATGGACCCGTAGCATAACTGGATAGTGCACTTGACTACGGATCAGGAGGTTGGGGGTTCGAATCCCTCCGGGTTCACTTTAAATCTACATTCCCGCAATTAGCGGGAATTGTTGATTATAGCCAAAATAATTTCATTACTGATTTATGAGAAAAATATTCAATTCAATATTAAGCGGCATAGCCAAAAATGAATTGTTATGGAAAGTCAGTAAACCTTTCGTGGCAATCGGTTTAACCCTTGAAAAGATAAGAACCACTTATTTAAATGAAGAAGATAAAAAACACAAGAAAAGTTTAAGTGAGAATTCCAGAAGAGTTTGTGAATCACTTGAATCATCTCTTGTTGTTTTAAATGGACCATTTAAAGGATTAAAATATTCATCAGATAATTCTTTTGGAAGTGCGTTCTATCCAAAACTACTCGGTGTTTACGAGAAAGAATTGCATGTAGTTTTTAATCAAATTCAGAATAACAATTACTCTGAAATTATTGATGTTGGATGTGCAGAAGGATACTATGCGGTGGGCTTGGCTAAAGTTTATCCAGATGCAACTATTCATGCATATGACATAAGCAAAGAGGCACAAAATCTTTGTACTGAAATGGCAACGATTAACAATGTGTCTTCACAAGTAAAAGTTAAAGGACTATTTTCTTCTGATGAACTTGGTAACTTCAATTTTACTGGCAAAGGACTTATTCTTAGTGATTGTGAAGGGTTTGAAAAAGAATTGTTCAATGAATCAAACCTAGCTAATATCAAAAACTGTGATTTAATTATTGAAGTTCATGATTTTATTGATATTGATACTTCAACTCATTTAAAAAAACTACTTGCAAACACCCATCAAATAAAATCTATTTACAGCGTAGATGATATTCATAAATCGATGGAATACAATATACCTGAACTGGATGGTCTGTCTTTAAAAGAAAGGTTTATTATCCTTAACGAAGGAAGGCCATCAATAATGGAATGGCTAATTTGTACACCTAAAGCAATGTCCTAATGAAATCAGTTATTCAAACAACTCTTCTTAATGGATAAAGGTTATTTATACATAGCAACCGGCTCAAAGTTTATTGAAGAAGCTCTAACCTCCATACGGAGTTTAAAAAAAATTGATAGCTCAGTTCATGCCACATTAGTTACAGATAAGGAAGTAAACCATGCAGAATTTGATAATGTAATCATTCAGAATATAGATAAGGTTAATACTACCAATTGGAAAGAAGGCATTATGTTTAAGGTAATGGGTTTGCTAAAGTCACCTTATAACAAAACGTTTTTTATTGACACAGACACCTATTTCGCAGATGATTGCTCAGAACTTTTTGATTTACTAAATCATTTCGATTTGTTAATGGCTCATGCTCCCGCAGATACAGCTCAAGTTGTAATAGATGAAAAGAAAGTAGCGGGTTATTATTCGTACAATACAGGAG
>JABDMD010000152.1 GCA_013001685.1 Gammaproteobacteria bacterium
GTATTAGAAGAAAGTATTAATGCTTCTAAATCTGCAAGCACTGATGCAAGCAAAGAGTCAACTATTGATTTGCCTGGCCCAATTTTGTTTGGAAAAGGTAATCGCCTTAATGAGCTAGTTAACGACATTGATACAGCACGTGATTTTCAGGGCGAAGGCGAAACTACTCAAGAAAATAGTATAGAAGGTAATATCACTGTAACTGTGCATCGAGTTCATCCGAACGGCTATCTTTATGTGAAAGGGGAAAAACTAATATCACTGAATGAAGGCAGTGTGATTGTACGTGTCTCTGGAATTGTACGGCCTACCGATGTTACTTCTGATAACACTATTTTATCGAATCAAATTGCTAATGCTGAAATCACATATAAAGGCACTGGCATTGTGAGTGATAGCAGTAAAGCAGGATGGTTGTTGAGATTCTTTAGTAGTGTTATTTGGCCAATTTAAATATAACTTATCAATCTATATTAATAATTAAATGAATATAAAAAATACTATCACATTAATTTTAATTTTCAGTTCTATAATATTTTCAAATAATGTTCATGCTGAACGTATAAAAGACATCTCCTCTTTTGCAGGCGTACGTACTAATCAATTGCTAGGTTATGGTTTGGTTGTAGGGTTAGATGGTACAGGTGATCAAACCTCGCAAACTCCTTTTACTATTCAAAGTTTAAAGAGTTTTTTAAAACAATATGGCGTAACTATCCCGCCAGATATTAATCCGCAGTTAAAAAATGTTGCTGCGGTAACTGTACATGCAGAATTATTACCGTTTGCAAAGCCAGGTCAAAACATAGATATAACGGTATCATCTTTAGGCAATGCTAAAAGTTTGCGTGGTGGCAGTTTATTGTTGACACCTTTGCGAGGTATTGATGGGCAAGTTTACGCAATTGCGCAAGGTAATCTCGTTGTAGGAGGTTTGGGTGTACAGGGCAGTGATGGTTCCAGTATCAGTATTAATATACCAAGTGCAGGGCGGATTCCAAATGGTGCCACAGTCGAACGTGCAGTGCCTTCTCCATTTGCATCTAGCGATGAGTTATATTTAAATTTACATGCTGCAGATTTTACTACTGCAAAACGTGTGCAAATGCGTATCAATAAACACTTTAAGCAAAATATTGCCTATGCAGTTGATGCGGTAACGGTAAAAATTGTTGCGCCATTTGAACAGGTATCTAGAGTTTCATTTATAGCAGATCTTGAAAATATCGAATTAATACCAGGTGAAGCAGCAGCAAAAGTTATAATTAACTCTAGAACAGGCACAGTGGTTATTGGATCCAATGTCAGTGTGTCACCTGCGGCAGTAACGCACGGTAGCTTAGCGGTAACCATCACATCAGATCCTTTAGTGAGTCAACCAAACGAACTTTCATTGGGTGAAACGGTTGTGGTAGATCGGACAAATATAGAAGTTGAACAAGAATCCAATCGTATGTTTGTATTTGGACCTAGTGTCACACTTAATGAGATTGTTAATGCGATAAACCAAGTTGGCGCAGCTCCAGGGGACTTAGTTGCAATTTTAGAGGCGCTTAAACAAGCTGGTGCCTTACGTGCTGAACTGGTTATTATATAAATAAGGTATAAGTGCAAATGGAATCGCACGTAAATGTAGCTAAAACTCTCAGTGGACTTTTGCAACCCAATCAGCAGTATGTGGTATCTGATTCCAGGCATACTTCAGAACTGGGTGAGGCGGCACAGAAATTTGAAGCATTCTTTATTCAATCTATGCTCAAAAGTATGCGTAGTGCTTCGCTGTCAAGTGGTTTGCTAGATAGTGACAAATCAGATTTCTATAGAGACTGGCATGACCAACAGTTGGCGAGTGATCTGGCTTCGAAAGAAACCTTTGCAGTAGCTAAATTGCTGCGTCACCAGTTTGTTGGTGAGTCTGAAGGACTAGCTCCTAATGCTAGCCTTAATACGGATTCATTATTTCGACGTAGTGCTTACGCATCAATTGGTGCATCGGATACACCAGGTGAAGCAACAGTCGTGGCTTCGATGGGCAAATCAACAAGCAATACTATTAATCCAATTAAAACCACTTTAAAACAGTTAGTTACTAAAGAAATATCAGAAACTACTGAAAAATCACCTAAGTCAGCGCTTTCTACTCCTGAACGGTTTGTGCAACAGATTTATCCACATGCGCAACAAGTCGCTACAAAATTGAATACATCTGCCGATGTATTAGTAGCCATTGCAGCATTAGAGACAGGCTGGGGTTTGCATACCCCGAAAGCGAATTATGGCCAAGATTCGTTTAATTACTTCGGTATCAAAGCAAACAATTGGCAAGGGCCAGAGGTAACTAATGTTACTAATGAATTTGATGGTGAGAAAATGATTGTAACTCAAGATGATTTTAGAGCATACGAGACTCCAGCGGACTCGTTTAATGATTTTGCTGAGTTTCTGCAAACTAATCCGCGTTATCAAAATGCGCTTAACAATAGTGTTGATGCTAAGGTTTTTGCAGCCGAGCTGCAAAAAGCAGGTTATGCAACCGACCCCAATTACGCCAAAAAGATAAGTTCAATATTGGATGGCAGCATTTTAAGAAATGCGATTCATGCTTTGAATGAATTAGAACCAACTGCCGATGTAGTTTCTAATTATGAAACTAATAACACTCACTAATACATAGAGACAGTAAAGTGGTAGATGCATCAAGAGTAGCGATAACAGGATTGCAAGTATTTCAACGTGCACTTGCGACTACTTCAAATAATGTTGCCAATGTGGGTACCGAAGGATACACACGCCAACGTGTTGATATTACGACACGTCCCTCACAAAGATTTGGCGATGGGTTTTTTGGTAGTGGCGCAAGAGTTTCAAGTGTACAGCGTATTGAAGATCAATTTTTAAATGCACGGGTACAATCTAGTTCATCTGATGTAGCACGATTAGATTCATATCTAAGTTTAGTTAATCGTGTAGAGAATTTAGTTTCAGGGTCACAAGGCGGTTTAGATAGTGCTTTGCAAAACTTTTTCAATAGCTTGCAAGATTTATCAAATGATCCTGCATCCATACCTGCACGACAAGTTGTATTAAGTAATTCAGACACATTAGTTGCACGTTTTAAAGATCTAGATGCAAGTTATAACGATATTAATCGGGAAATTAATACACGTTTAAGAGGTGATATTAATGACATTAATAGTCTCACTAGTGGTATTGCCGACTTAAATAAAGCAATTGTAGAAGCTAAAGCGACTACGTCTGGGCAGGGTGTACCAAATGATTTAGTAGATCAAAGAAATGTTCTAGTTGGAAGGTTGTCTGAACGCCTTGCTGTTAATACAGTAGAACTTAGTGATGGCTCCATCAATGTATTTGTAGGTGGTGGTGAGTCGGTAGTGATTGGTAGTTTATCAAGGCAGCTATCTGCTATTAATGATCCGGCAAATCCTGGTGAATTGCGCGTCGGAATTGAAGTTGGTTCAAGTGCATTTGATATAACCGATAAGATTACCGGTGGTAGTGTAAGTGGATTATTAGATTTTAGATCCGAACAACTTGGTGAGATACGCAATCAAACAGGACGTCTAGCATTAGTATTGGCAAATGAATTCAATGCTCAACATCAAGCAGGATTAGATGTTAATGGTTCGTTAGGCGCACAATTCTTTGCGTCGTCTACACCGCAAACTCTGGCTAACCAAAATAATACCGGTGCGGCTACGGTTACTACCGGTATTACTGACTTTAATCAGCTAACTACTTCAGACTATGAATTAAGTTACGACGGAGCAAATTACACTTTAACTAGGTTGAGTGATGGTGTAAGTACCAGTGCGGTAGCAGGACCATTTAATATAGATGGTATACAAGTTGATATTGCAGGCGCAGCCGCAGCAGGTGATAGCTTTTTAGTTCAACCGACTAGAAATGGTGCATCAGGCATAGGTGTGCTACTTACAAATACCAGTCAAATTGCTGCGGCATCTCCGGTTCGTAGTTTAGAAAGTACAGCTAACTTAGGTAGTGCGGTAGTGACTACTCCAGAAGTTTTGGATGTAAATAATGCTGATTTATTTGATACCGTAGAGATTCGTTTTAATTCACCGGCATCTACTTTTGATATCGTCAATGTAACGGACGGTGCCACAATTGCTGCAGGTGTTGCCTATACCAATAACGCAGATATTGATTTTAATGGCATTCGTGTGCAAATACAGAATCAACCGGAAGCAGGAGATGTATTTACCATAGAGCGTAATACTGGAGGTGTGGGCGACAATACTAATGCAGTTGCATTGTTAGGCTTGCAGACTGCGCAAACGGTTGGTGGTAATGCGACCTTGCAAGAAGGGTATGGAGCACTGGTAAGCAAAATTGGAACTGTAAGCCGTCAAACCAGTATTAGCAGTCAAACGCAGCAAGCATTATTCGATCAAGCAGTTCAGGCGCGCGATAATGTATCAGGCGTAAATCTTGATGAAGAAGCCGTGGATTTAGTTAGATATCAGCAAGCTTACCAAGCGGCTGCACAAGTTATTTCCACTTCGAATATATTATTCGACACATTTTTAGCCGCTGTTCGAAGATAAATACTATGACTAGAATCACCACAGCTTATTTGTTTCAGAAGACAGCAATAGATATTGCCAGTAAACAATTTGATATTTCTGAAATTCAAAATCAAATAGGTACTGGAAAACGCTTAAATAAACCTTCTGATGGGCCAGCAGAAACTGCACGAGTCATTGATTTAAACCAAGCGATTGGCAGGATTGATCAATTTCAGCGTAACAGTATATTTGCCAATCAAAGGTTAGGCTTAGAGGACGCTACACTTTCCAGTGTAAATAACTCATTACTACGTGTTAGAGATTTAGCACTACAAGCGAACAGTGGCAGCCAAACTGGGGAAACACGTGCAATCATTCGTGCAGAAGTTGAGCAAAGATTGCAAGAATTACTTGATTATGCAAATGCACGTGATGGCAATGGCAACTATTTATTCTCTGGTTCTAAAAATCGTACTCAACCGTTTACACAAACTGCAACAGGTGTTGCTTATAATGGCGACCAAAATCAGCTTTCGCTTAAAATATCTGGAAACCGTACCATTGTTGCTTCTGATTCGGGTTACGACATATTTGTAAATATAAAAAATGGTAATGGCGACTTTGTCACCTCGTCAAATGCTGCAAATACTGGTGATGGTGTTATCACAGTAGGGTCTGTAATTGATAATAGCGTATTTCAAGCAAACGATTTTAGTATTACATTCACATCTCCCACAACATTTGATGTAGTTAATAATACAACTGCAACAACTATACTGGCAGGCCAGAATTATGTGTCGGGTCAAGCGATAAATTTCAATGGCAGTGAAGTTGCGATATCTGGTGATCCACAAGCTGGTGATGAATTTCAAGTAAATGCAAGCCGTAGGCAGGATGTGTTTGCTACTTTGCAGAGTTTTATTAATGCTTTGGGAACCGACCCTTCTGATCCAGCAGATCAAGCGCAACTCACCCAAGCATTGGATCGTACGATTAGTGATGTGGATAATGCTTTACAGAATGTACTCAATACACGCACGTTTATCGGTACTCGCCAAAATTCAATTGATACCGCTAATATTGAGAATGAAGGCGCTAAAATTGAACTGCAAACCACACGTTCACAAATTGAAGACTTAGATTACGCACAGGCTATTACGCAATTGCAATTACAGCAAACTACTTTGCAAGCCATTCAAGGTGCTTTTGCGCAAGTTCGTGGTCAAAGTTTATTTAATTTTCTTTAACTCGCGATTGAATTGACCCTTCATCGGGTAGATCTACTTTCCATTAGTTTTACCATTAAAGAAAATCGTCTTGCTGCCATGCGTAGTTTATTGAATTTCTTACATTTTTTTTACTAAATCCTTAAAGTATTTAAATTACACGCCGATAAGCTTAGCAGGACAACGTAGAGGCTTGGTTCTTTACGCTGTTGAAGTCTCTTTGAGATTTTGTACTTTGTAAGGATGAACTACTAAGGAGTAAGTAAAATGCCTCAAATTATTAACACAAACTTGTTCTCGTTGAATGCTCAACGAAACTTAAACACTACGCAAGGTTCGTTACAGACCTCATTGGAGCGATTGTCTTCAGGTTTACGAATTAACAGTGCGAGTGATGATGCTGCAGGCTTAGCCATTGCCGAGCGATTTACTTCACAAATTCGTGGATTAAACCAAGCCATTCGTAACTCAAATGATGGTATTTCGTTTTCACAAACGGCTGAAGGCGCATTATCAACTGCAACCGATGCACTACAACGTGTTCGTGAGCTGGCGGTACAGTCTGCTAACGATACGAATTCATCTACAGATCGCCAAGCGCTGAACAATGAAGTGCAACAGTTGATTGCTGAAGTTAATCGTATATCGAATAGCACCCAATTTAACGGCCAAAATATTTTAGATGGCACTGCAAGTACTTTGGTGTTCCAAGTAGGCGCTAACCAAAACCAAACCATTAGTGTGGATGGTGTGGATGCGCGTGGTTCAGTGCTTGGCGCAAATGTTTCCGTCAGTGGATCCATTGAGCAAGGAGCTATTAATACTGCAGTGACAACTGACACATTAACCGTGCAAGGTGTTTCGGTGGATCTTTCTGGTTTATCTGCTACAGCTGCTACAACCACACAGGTTGCCAATGCAATTAACAATGTTACTGCAACATCAGGTGTGCAAGCTCAGCTAAATACAACGGTTGCAACAGGTCCATTGGTTAACGCTGCTGGTGCTGTTACGATTAATGGTGTGTCATTAACGCTTGCGGGCGATGCAACGGACCTTGATACCATTAACAACTTTTCAGCACAAACCGGAGTAACCGCTTCAGGTACTACTGGCGCCATTGTATTAAGTAATACTAATGGTTCTACCATTGAAATTGACAATGGTGTTGGACTAGGTGGCGCTGCACAAACTGTTCAAGCAGGTATTACACTTTCAGCAGCTGTTGGATCGACCATTGTTGTAGGCGGTGCTGCACCTGCAGTTCTAAACGGTAATGCAGTAGGTGCTGGTGGTGCAGACCAAACGGCAAATGGTATTAACGTTTTGACACAAGCTGATTCTAACAGTACGTTATTAACAGTAGATGCGGCTTTACAGCAAATTAATACTTTGCGTTCTGAACTGGGTTCGGTTCAAACTCGTTTTGAGTCAACCATTTCTAACCTTCAAATTACAGTTGAAAACCTGACTGCTGCACGTTCGCGTATTCAAGACGCTGACTTTGCGGCAGAAACTGCTAACTTAACGCGTTCGCAGATTCTGCAACAGGCGGGTCTTGCAATTGTTGCGCAGGCAAACTCTTTGCCGCAAAACGTATTGTCACTACTTCAGTAGTGGATATATAACTTTCGTGTTTATGCATCTAGAGCTCTTCAAACACTTCTAGGTGCATAACCGAAAGATTTTAATAGGAGATTAAAATGGTTGCACAAGTGATTAAATTGCCTTCTGCAGCAACAAATATTTTTCAATCCCGACCGTCCGACACGCCGGCAGAGGTGGTAAATCTACCGGCTCAAAATGTAAAAGTTGATCGTGCAAGAGCTAAGGAAATAGCAGATCAAGCAGTACAAAACATTGAGGTTTTGCGTAATGCTGCAAAAGAGTTAAACGATTTTGTTGAGAAAATTCAAACAAATTTGAATTTCTCAGTTGATGAAGGTAGTGGTCGATCGGTGATTACGGTTACCGATACACAAACCGGGGATGTGATTCGCCAGATACCGGCAAAAGAAGTCCTCGCGGTGGCAAACTTAATCCGTGAATCTAGTGCTGCAGATATCGATAAAGTCGGATTATTGCTAGCGGATCAAGGATAAGCATTAATTGGCATCAAAATTGCCTAACAATCATCAAGGATTGATGGAATTTAAATAATTATGGCAGGCTCAATAACATCATTAGGTATTGGTTCAGGAATTGATATTGAATCAATTGTGAATCAATTAGTGGCGGTTGAACGCAGGCCCATTCAGTTGCTTGAAACACGACAGGCAGAACTCGATATACAGATCAGTGCGTTGGGCTTGATACAAGAGTCTGTTTCAAAATTTCAAACTGGAATTTCAGATTTAAAATTATCCTCTGGTTTTAGGTCCTTCTCAGTTACCTCGAGTGATGACCAAATTCTTACCGCTGAAGCCGGTGAGGGTGCTATACCCATCTCAAGTGATATCGAAGTATTAACACTGGCCCAAAAAAATAAATTGGCTTCAAGTGCATTTGCCAGTGATGAAAGTGTTGTTGGTAATGGCCAATTAAATATTACAGTTGGCACGAACTCATTTTCAATTAGCATTGATGATAATAACAATACTCTAGAAGGTATTCGTAACGCTATAAACGATAATTTAGATAATACGGGTGTGTCAGCCTCGATTATTACTGCGGATGATGGTAGTCATTTAGTATTAACTTCTGAAGAAAGTGGTACAGCAAATGAATTGACAGTTGCAGTAACTGGAGATAGTGATGGTAATGATACTGATGCTGCTGGACTATCAATTTTAGTTTTTGATAGAGATACCGGTGGCAATGGCAATGGCAATGGCAATGGCAACGGCAATAATGGTGGCGGTCCTATACTTAATTTACAAGAAATTGATATTGCACAAGATGCAACGTTAAGAGTGGATGGGTTCGATGTTACTCGTTCTTCAAATGAAATATCAGACGTTATCCAAGGCGTTACATTATCGTTAAAAGAGATTGGTACAGCCTCTTTATCTGTTAGTGAAGATCGCTCTGTTGGTAAAAGTGCAATAGAAGAAACCGTAACGGCCTATAACGATTTAATAATTAGTTTAAATACACAACGTGAATCGACATTGCAGGGTGAGTCCTTGTTACTTGGGATTGAAACACGTGTTCGTCGGGCGATATCGAATAGATTTAACGTTCCTGGAAGTAACTTTCAATATTTATTTGATATAGGCATCACATTTGATCGGGATGGTATTCTTAGCTTGGATAGTGACAAGTTTGATCAGGCCATTGAGGACGATTTTAATGGTGTTGTGCAATTATTTACGGACCCTGAAAACGGTTTTGCACAAGCGATTGATTCTATTTTATCGAGTTATGTGGATACGGGAGGTCTCATTCAAGCACGAACGGATGGTTTAAGTGAAAGCCGATCGCAAATTGATGATGACATTGAGCGTATTGAAAATAGGGTTGCGCTTACTGAACAAAGATTACGTCGACAGTATGCAGCACTAGATGGTTTGGTCGGCCAACTGAATGCGACTAGTAATTTTCTGACTCAGCAATTGGCAAATCTGCCGACAAATACATTAATTAATAGTAGAAGATAATAACACCTAAGGAAAAAGGAACATTGATATGAATATGACAGCAGCAACCGTGGCTATTGATGAATACCGAAGTAGTGGAGTGTTAGGTGATGTTGAGCGATCAGATGCGCATGGTTTAGTGAACTTGCTTTTTAAAGGTGCTATCGATCATATGCTAGCTGCTAATGGTTATATTGAACGTAAGCAAAAACAAGAAAAAGCCGTTAGAATCACTAAAGCAATCGCAATATTGGATGGTTTGCGATCCAGTCTTAATATCGTTGACGGTGGTGAGATCGCACAAAATTTAGACGATTTATATGACTATATGCAAAGACGTTTAGTGGTAGCTAATGCGGATGATGACGCATCTATCATCAATGAAGTAATGGGCCTACTTCGTGAAATTCAAGAAGCGTGGAACACCATGCCCTATGAAGCCCGTATATAGCAGTATTTTAAATCTTCGCTATTGGGCCAAATATGAATGTTAATAAGCAGTTAGCGCAGATTACTGAGGCAGCAAATGAGTTAATTTCATATATCGAATCTGAGTCATGGGATGATGCGATGCGGCTCAGTCTGCAGTGGGATACGAAAATTCGCAACCTAATGCGTGGTCTATCCGCGGAGCAATTTATTGCGATGAAATGTCAAATAGAAAGCCTTGCATCTCAAAATGCGAATATAAAAAATCGTCTTATTAAATTACGCGCCAAAGTTTTGACACAAATTAAAGAAAATAGAAGTTCTCGTGTTGCAATACAGCAATATAACAACTCTTTTTAAGCTGCAGCATTAGATCAATACCATCACCATAACAAATGGTAGAAACAATAGTTTCATTTGGTAAAATTTTTTCAATGCGTTAAGTCACTTCCTTAATATTTCCTTAATATAAATAATTTATAATTTTTTTGCAGTAATTATTCATAAATTAGCTTTGAACCCACACTCAATGTAATGTATCTTTACTATACTATTAAATGTTAAGACAATTAATAAAGTGTATGTTGTGATTTACATATAATTATAGAAGGGTGAACGACAGACATGGATGCTGTTAGCGCAATAGTCGAGTGGAGTGCGTAGTCTCTTATTTGAAAACTTAATAACATAGTTTATCAAAAGGCTGGTGAGAGTTATGCAGGTTGAGCAAACCACGAACAAGTTTTTACCTGAATCTAGTCAAGATTTAGGGCGACGAAAAAATAACAAATCTCTTTTAGATGGTCACAGTAAAGCAGTACAACAAGTCAGCGATCTTATAGAACGAGTCGCCAACACAAATGCTAATGTACTTATCTTAGGTGAATCCGGTACAGGTAAAGAAGTAGTTGCCCGCAGTATTCACACTATATCTAATCGATCATCGAAGTATTTTGTACCGGTAAATTGTGCGGCAATTCCACAAGAATTATTGGAAAGTGAGCTGTTTGGACATATTAAAGGTGCATTTACTGGAGCAATAACAGATCGTAAAGGCAGGTTTGAGCTTGCTGAGGGTGGTACATTATTTCTAGATGAGATTGGTGATATGGATCTCAACATGCAAGCAAAGTTGTTGAGAGTACTGCAAGAAAAAGTATATGAGCGAGTAGGAAGTGGAAAACCAATACACGCAAATGTGCGTGTTATTGCTGCAACACATCGTAATTTAGAAGAGATGGTTGCAAAGGGTGAATTTAGAGAAGATCTTTATTATCGTTTGCATGTTTATCCAATTGATTTGCCACCATTGCGTCGGCGTGCTGAGGATTTACCGTCTTTGGTATATGCAATTACCGATAAAATTAAGCAAGATACAGGCACCCACGTTAACGTAACGCCTGATGCGATGTCTGCATTAGCGCGCTATACCTGGCCAGGTAATGTTAGAGAGCTTTCTAATTTGCTTGAAAGACTTAGTATTCTGTATCCAGGTAAAGTTGTTGATGCTACACAGTTACCTAGTAAATACAGTACACTCACGAATACTGATTTGGAAACAAGCGAATTTCTAACTGAAAGCGTTGCTTTAAATGAGTTTGCTGAAACTGAACATTTTGATCAATCTGAATCAAACAGCATTAACAATGTTGGCTTACCTATTCTTACAAGAGATGGTGTTAATTTGAAATCACAAATTGCATCTGTAGAGCAGTTTTATATTAAACAAGCATTAGACCTTTCCAACGGAGTAGTAGCGCAAGCTGCAAAATTACTAGGCTTGCGACGTACAACACTCGTCGAAAAATTGAAAAAACATGAATTCCAACGTACAGCAACGTCATAAATTTGACTTTGCGATATTGGAAAATTTCTTAAGTCTCTGTTAAATAAAGAAAAACAAAAATAGGCATGTTGTTTGCATAGTAGTTAGTGCGCGTCAATTTTATGCGCATTAACAAATTACTACGCGAGGACTTGCCAAATGGAAGTAGCAATTGATAATAGGAAACTAGCGCTAGAAAGTGCTTTTGATAATTTTAATCGTGTTTCAGAAGATTTAACCTCTGCATATGATCAACTCGAAAACCGAGTAGATAGCCTCCAAAAAGAACTTGCTGAAACTAAAAATGAAAAGTTTCACCAGTTAGTCGAAAAAGAAAAGCTCGCCGACAGATTATCTATACTGTTACGAACCTTGCCTGTAGGGATTGTTGTTTTAGATGACTACGGAACTATCATAGAAAACAATGAAATTGCTAATAACTTAATTGGCACCAATTTAATTGGGGAATCCTGGAATAAAATTGCTAAAAAATACTTAGCAGCTGGATACTCAGGTAATAGTGAGGTTTGTTTAAAAAATGGTAACCGTATTTCATTAAAGATTGAATCACAGAAGCGTAGTGAAGGTAAAGTAATTATTATCAATGATGTTACTGAAGAATACAGTTATCACGAATCCATCAATAGAAAAGAAAGATTAGAGTCGCTTGGCAATATGGTGGCCTCACTTGCACACCAGGTTCGTACACCATTGTCTGCAGCATTTCTCTATGTATCTAGCTTGGAAAAACGCATAGGCAAACAAGAACTTTCTTTTCAGCTAATTGAAAATGTTAAACATTGCTTGCATAGCCTGGAAGAAACCGTGAACGATATGTTGTCTTATGCAAAAGGCGAATGGCAGCTTAGTGATGTTATAAGCATAGAAGAGCTTGTTAGTAGTATTCACAATGATATTGAGCGCGAATTTGGGAATTATTTAATTGATATAAATGAATCTATTTCTGTGGATGATCCAAAAGTATCTATAAACTACATTGCATTCTGGGGTGCACTTAAGAATGTTATTCATAATGCAATACAAGCGAGTGAATACGATGCAAAAGTATTGATAGAGATAAAAACGGAAGGCAAGGAAGTAGTTTTTTCAGTGCATGATAAGGGTAAAGGAATCTCAGATGAGTTGAAGCCAAAGATATTTGAGCCATTCTTTACCACTAAGGCGGGTGGTACAGGTTTGGGCTTAGCGGTGGTGAAGTCTATTGTTGAAGCACATCGTGGAACAGTTGAGGCAAGAGATGAAGTGCCGCAAGGTCTATGTGTTGATATTCGAATTCCCAAGTACTTGGGATTTTCTCCAATATCTAGTTCAAGTAATCAGAAACTTTAAGTTAGCTAATTTAATAAATTATAAAGGATAGGTCATGCAGGGGAAAAACATATTAATTGTTGAAGACGATGTAAAGTTAAGTCAAGCCATTGCGGGAACAATTCGCGACCATGGCTTTACTGCTTTTGAATCTTCTTCTCCAATGAGTGCTATGGGTCTGCTTGGAAGAGAGCGCATCGATATGGTGCTTAGCGATATACAGTTCGATAATACTGTTGATGATAATGATCCGATTACTGATGGTTATCAGTTGCTAGAAGCCATTAAACAAAAATATTTTTCTTTGCCTGTGGTTTTAATGACAGCATATGGAACGATAGAAAAAGCCGTTTCTAGCATTAAGAATGGTGCTAGTGATTATTTAGTAAAACCTTTTGATGTCGATCTACTATTAAATATAGTAAAGAATAATATTCAGGTTAAGTTTTCAAAGCATACTAATAGTGATAACTACATATCTGTAGATAAAAAATCTATTGAAACTAAAAAGGTTGCTAGAAGAGTTGCAACCACGTCTGTATCTGTATTTATAAAAGGTGAAAGCGGTACAGGAAAAGAAGTCTTGGCGCGTTTTATTCACGCAAATTCACCGCGTTCTAAACATCCATTTGTTGCAATCAATTGTGCGGCGATTCCAGAGAATATGCTTGAAGCAGTTCTGTTTGGTTATGAAAAAGGTGCCTATACAGGTGCCCACCAAGCCAAAGCTGGTAAGTTTGAAGAGGCTCAACAGGGTACTTTGTTATTAGATGAGATATCAGAAATGGATCTTGCTTTACAGGCAAAGTTATTAAGGGTACTGCAAGAGAAGCAAGTAGAAAGATTGGGCGGAAAAAAATTAATAGATTTAGATGTAAGAATCATTGCTACATCTAACCGAAATTTAAAAGAAGAAGTTAAAAAAGGAACATTTAGAGAAGATTTGTTCTATCGTTTGAATGTATTTCCAATAACCTTGCACCCCTTGCGTGAACGTGTGGGGGATATCTTGCCATTAGCCTATATGTTGCTAAATAAACATTCGCCAAGTAAAGCACTAGAGCTTTCTGAAAAGTCACGTGAATGTTTGATTAATAATAGTTGGGCAGGAAATGTAAGAGAGCTAGAAAATGTTATTCAGCGTTCGATTGTATTATGTAGCGGAAGTGTTATTGAAGCAGATTTACTAGAGCTAGATGAACTTGATTCGCAAAATGAACAAACCGTTACCAATTTAACTACAGATTTGAAATCACATGAACAAGATTTAATATTACAAGCATTGGTTTCAGAGCATGGAAATCGAAAACTTGTTGCTGAACGTCTTGGAATTAGCCCGAGAACGCTGAGATATAAAATAGCAAAGATGAAAGACCAAGGTGTGCCTGTGCCTTCTGCCTATCGAGCAGTATAAATTTAAGATTGTTAAGAGGATTCTAATATGAGTGATATAAAAATAAATGAGTTGCTTTCACAAATTAGAAGTATTTCTAGTCAAGTCGAACCTAATATCAATATTAAGCAAGACAATAATGAAACAATGAGTTTTTCTTCGGTTTTAAAAACTTCTGTGGATAAAGTCAATGAACAGCAAATGATGGCTACAGAATTAGCGAATAGGTTTGAACAAGGAGAATCCAGTGTTGAGTTATCTAGAGTCATGATTGAGATGCAGAAAGCGCGAGTCTCATTTGAGGCAGTCAAGCAAGTACGTAATCAATTAGTAACGGCATATCAAGAAGTTATGAGTATGCCTGTTTAAACATAGTAATTTATAACAAGAGAATATAACTGCATGGCAGCTACATTAGAAGCTACTCAAGTACCTAATACATTTAATTTGGGTGATTTCCTGCGTCAATTATTTTCGCATCTGGGAATAATATTAACTTTAGCAGCGGTGCTAGCCTTAGGGGTAGGTGTAACACTATGGTCAATAAAGCCTGAATATAGTCCAGTCTATTCGAATTTATCACAAGCAGATGTAGGCATGGTTGCTGATGTATTGCGTAGTTCAAATATTCCATTTCGTATGGATTCATCCACTGGGATGATAATGGTAGCGAATAATAAAATAGGTGAGGCAAAAATAATACTCGCTTCTGAAGGTTTGCCACAATCAAATGGAACAGGTTATGAATTACTTAGTAATAAACCATCGCTTGGCACTAGCCAATTTATGGAGACTGCACGTTATCAACATGCGTTAGAGACCGAATTAAGTCGCACTATTTCAGGAATGAGGAATATCGAAAATTCAAGAGTGCATATTGCTACTCCTAAACAATCAGTATTTATCAGGAATCGTGGACTTACTTCTGCATCAGTAATGATTAAGTTAATGCCAGGAAGAGTATTGGAGTCTGGTCAGGTTTCATCTATTACACATTTGGTAGCTTCTAGTGTTCCTTATTTAGATGCAGCAAATGTAACTATTGTTAATCAATGGGGGCAATTACTTAGCTCAACCGGTGATGATGATGTAATTGCGCAATCAAATAAACATTTGGCATATAAAAAGTCAGTAGAGCAAACTTATGCAAACCGTATTGAAGAATTATTAGCACCGATTTATGGGCTAAATAAAATTAAAGCACAAGTTAATGCTGAAATTGAATTTTCTAAGAGCGAGAGTGCTGAAGAATTATATGATCCAGATAATAATCAAGTTCGTAGCGAACAGATTTCTGAACAACGAAATCAAGGAAGTTCAACCGCTGCCTTGGGAATCCCTGGGGCGTTAACGAATCAACCTCCTGCAGGTGGAACTCTGCAAGCAAATGAGGCGCAAGGAGGAGGAGAAGGTACTTCAGTAAACTCTACGCCAGTTTCAACCTCTCAGAATACAACAAAAAATTATGAACTGGATAAGACTATGCGTTACACGCAAGAGGCAAAAAGTATAGTAAATAGAATTACTGTTGCAGTTGTTGTAGATGATAAAGATGTGGTTAATGATGCTGGTGAGACGGTTAAAACACCACTTGCTAGTGAAGATCTTGAATTAATCCGCGGGATAGTTCGTGATGCAATAGGTTTTAACGAGGAGCGTGGAGATAGTGTTACTGTTTACAATAGCAGTTTTCTTCCAGAAGAAACGTTAGAGGAACCAGAAGCTACAGCTATCTGGAAGCAGCCTTGGTTGTTAGCAATTATCAAACAAGTTTTTGCCGGTATATCAGTACTGATTATTCTATTTATGTTTGTACGTCCAGCAATGAAAGCATTAATGGGCAAGCATAATTCACATGCTGGAAAATCTAATTCAGAGTCACAGCCCTTATTAGAGGGAGGCTCAGGAGAAGTAGTAGTTGCAGCAGGTGCTGCAGGTAGTTATCCAAATTATGTACAACAACTTGCAATGGCTAAGGAGCTTGTCTCGCAAGATCCTAAACAAGTTGCAAAAATTGTGAAAAACTGGGTGGCTCCAAGTGGCGAATGAAGAAACTTCCCAAGCTAGTGCATTAGATGGTGCACAGCGTGCAGCTATACTTATGATGGTGCTTGGAGAATCCGAAGCTTCTAAAGTGCTTAAATTTATGGACCCTGAAGAATTGGAGCTAATCGGCTCTGCAATTAGTGGGTTAAAAGATGTTACACAACATCATATCTATGATGTATTAAATAATTTTAGTGATGTTAATAACCAACATACACCGCTAGATATCGGTGCGCAGGATTATCTTAAAAAAATATTATTCCAAGCTATAGGACCGCAGAAAGCTAATAGTATTTTGTCACGTATTGAATTAGGCCCAAATGCTAGTGGGCTTGAGGCATTGAAATGGATAGATCCTTCCGTAATTGCTGATGCTATTAAAGATGAACATCCTCAACTGATAGCAATATTATTAGTTCATTTAAAAGATGAACAGGCTGGACAAATATTAGAATTGTTAGATAAGGATAAAAAAGCAAATGTTGTAATGAGGATTGCTCGATTAGGTGATGTAAATTCATCAGCCTTAAAGGAACTTGAGCTTCTTATTGAAAACAGATTTTCTCAAGAAACTGATAGCAAAATTAAAAACCTTGGTGGAATCAAAGCAGCAGCAGATATTTTGAATAATGTTGATAAGGATACTGAAAATAATATTGTTGAAAAGTTAACGGAAATTGATAAGGAGTTGTGCGAAGAGATAAAAGGTAAGATGTTTGTATTTGATAACTTATTAACAGTAGATGATCGGGGTATGCAAACTATATTAAGAGAAGCTCCGCAGGACAAGTTGGTTGTTGCACTTAAAGGTGCAAGTGCAGAAATTGCCAATAAAATATTTAAAAACATGTCTAAACGAGCAGCGGAATTGCTTAAAGATGATCTTGAAACCGCAGGCCCTGTTCGTTTAGCAGACGTCGAGGAAGCTCAGAAGGAAATTTTGGAGGTTGCACTAAGACTCGCTGAAGAAGGCACAGTTATGTTAGGTGGTAAAGGCGATGATTTTCTTTAAGTCTTAATTATTTATGGAAAAACAAGAAGCTTGGCAACGTGCATCCTTAAGCACATTCGAATTAAATAAAGAAGGTCCTTATTTAGAGCGTGATTTATCGGTATCAAATTCACAACGATCTTATGATGAAAAATTAAAAAGTGGCTATGAAGATGGTTTAAAGCAAAGTCAACAAGTTTTAGATGAATATAAGCAAACAATTGCGAGCATTTTTTCTAACTTTGATCATGCACTTATGGAAATAGATGAAGATATTATTCAATCTGTTACTCAACTCGCAGTTTCTATATCCAAGCAAATTATTAGAAGAGAACTACAAATCAATTCAGAGCAAGTTGTATCGGTTGTAAAAGAAGCAATAAAGTTATTGCCATTAGACAAGAGTCGCCTAATAATTCATTTAAATCCGAATGATATAAGTATTGTTCAGAAAGTATTTAACCAAGATGATATTGTACATAGTTATTCTCTTATTGAAGACCCATCGATACAACGTGGCGGCTGTAAACTCGCAACCGATAATTCTATTATTGATGCAACTATTGATTCACAAGTTGCACAGATTGCTGCAAAAATTCTAGGTAGTCAACGCGATAAGGATCGCTCTGATGAATAGTTTAAGTGATTCTCTTCCGTATTTTAGTGGCCGCAAACAGAATTGGATTGATGCGATTAATAAATCACAACAGTCTCTAGTTCCTTATAATTATACAGTAGAAGGAAAGCTAACCCGCTTAGTTGGTTTAACAATTGAAGCACAGGGTTGCCAAGTCAATATTGGTGGTCGGTGCTTAATTGTATCGCCTACGAATCAAAAGATTGAGGCCGAAGTGGTTGGATTTTCAGGCGCTAAGAGTTATTTGATGCCCATTGACAATATACAAGGAGCTGTACTTGGTGCACGTGTTATTCCCACAAAAGATAATCATAAGCTACCGGTTGGCGAAGAATTATTAGGGCGTGTGATAGATAGTGCCGGACAACCACTCGATAATAAAGGTTCTGTAGAAGCTAATGAGTATCGTGATCTAGAAGGTAATTATATTAATCCATTTGAACGCACTCCAATCGAAGCTCCACTAGACGTAGGAGTGAAAGCAATTAATTCATTGCTAAGTATCGGAATAGGTCAGCGCATGGGTTTGTTTGCAGGCAGTGGGGTTGGTAAAAGTGTGTTGTTAGGTATGATGACTAAATTTACTTCTGCAGATGTGATAGTTGTAGGTTTAATTGGTGAGCGTGGTAGGGAAGTAAAAGAATTTATTGATCAAATACTTGGGCAAGAAGGGCTCACTAAAACCGTGGTCGTTGCAGCACCAGCAGATTGCTCACCATTACAAAGAGTACACGCTGCAAAATATTCAACGACTATAGCCGAATACTTTCGTGATCAAGGCAAACGAGTATTATTATTAATGGACTCGCTTACTAGAGTCGCGCAATCGTATAGAGAAATTGCACTTGCAATCGGTGAACCTCCAGCCACTAAAGGTTATCCACCATCGGTATTCACTAAGATCCCTGCTTTAGTAGAACGTGCTGGTAATTCTAGTGTTGCAGGAGGATCTATTACCGCATTTTATACTGTATTAGTAGAAGGAGATGATCATAACGACCCCATAGCGGATGCGTCACGAGCTATCTTGGATGGGCACATTACATTATCAAGAGCCTTGGCTGAATCGGGTCATTACCCTGCGATAGATATAGAAGCATCTGTGAGCAGGCTGTTTCATAACATTTCTAAGCCAGAGCAAATAAATAGTTCACAGAAATTCAGAGAGCTTTATGGTCGTTATAAGAAACATGAAGATATGATTAATTTAGGTGTATATCAACACGGAACAGATGAAAGGATTGATCAAGCAATTGAGTATTACCCAAGGTTAATAGAGTTTCTTAAGCAAGATATGCGAGAACCTTTTAATTATGAAGCTTCTCTAAGTCAAATGGATTTATCACTAATACCAAGTCCAAGTGCTTCATTGAATGAGCAATAATTAGTCTTATGACACGCTCTCAAAAACTAAATGCTGCATTGGAGGTGCTAGATTTTAAACTGAATAAGCAATTCTCATCCTTAGTTGAACTCATGCAACATAAAATTGAAAATGATAAAAAATTGCAAGATTTGATGGCCTATCAAAATGGTTATATGTCTAAGAGTACAAAAAAAGAAAATCAAACAATAGCCAATATACAGATACATCATACCCTAATGGGTAAGCTTCAATTAGCTATTGATACACAACAACAAGTCGTTCAAGGGCTGGAATATGAGGTAAACCAGAGAATACAATCTTTGCAAAAAGATCAGGCTCAAAATCGCGCTCTAGGTGTACTGGTTAAGCGTTATCGTAAGCAAGAATTTGAAATTAATGAGCGTAATGAGCAAAAAGACTTGGATAGTCAAATACTCGCCATGTTGCAAAGTGATATTTCACCAGGAGGGTGAAAAAACCAATAAAATAAGCTGAAGTTGGCCTAGAAAATGCAGTATCTAATGCAAGGAATCATTTAGATATGGCAGAAACACAGATATTATTAAGCACTAGCCTGCAAACTCCATCGAGTTCATGTATTAGTTGTCTCTCTTCCGAGACAGCTGGCCAAAATCAAGCTGTGGGCGGTAATTTTAGTGTGCATCTGAATAGATCTCTAAAAGAACTTTCGGCTACAAGTGGCGGAGAAGTGTTGCCTATAGGCGGCAAAAACTTGCCGCAAGCCATACTGCCACAAGAATTGAAAGAGCTAAAATTTACATTACAGTCTTTGCTAATAGATAATCAAGTAGATGATATTGATTCCAATCTTTTAACTGCAAGCCTGAATGAGATTCTTCAAGAACAACTTGATATATTGCCAGAGGCTGCATTAGAGGCTTTTTCAAAGTTAACTAATTTGCAAAATTTGTCTAGTTCCGTAGAAAATTCCATTATTCCTCAGTATCAAAATGCGAATGAATTAGTTGGTCAGATAATTGATGAATTGAATGCAATTCCAACGCTTGTTTCCCAGACGAATAGTGCATCCGTAAAAACTGCGCAAATAGATAATCTAAGCTCAGTAGCAGGTATAATAGAAAACCAGCCTTTATTAACAGGTGCTGCACAGCCAGTGGATGAAAAATTACAGCAAGTCCTTACTAATAACACTGCCATTGAAGCGGAAAAGCCTGTGGTTTTTTCTAATACTCAAAAATTTGACTCAAGTGAAAATTTCACCGAAGAACTGAATGATTTTATTACTAAGTTTTTGTCTGATGATAGTAGCGCTAAGATAATGTCTAAAAATCAACTATTAAGTGCTGAGATATTCCAACAGAATATAAATTCTATTAAAGCCGAACCGACATTGCAGAATATAAATTTAGGCGCTGCTATTGATTCATATGCAAACTTGAATATTGGATCATTGCATAATAAGTCTATTGAAGCACCTATACCATTATTGATTAAGCAGGGTGCTGCTGCAGAACAAGTACAACAAGATGTGGATCAGTCCATTGCACAGAATGTTAAATGGTTAATTAGCAATAAAATGCAGAATGCAAAAATTAACGTTTTTCCAGAGTCTTTGGGGCAAGTGAATATTGCCTTGAGTCTCGAAGATTCAAACTTAAAACTTAATTTTATAGCTAGTAGTAGTGTTACAAAAGAGCTGATTGAAGCCAGTGTGGCTAGTTTGAAAAATCAGTTCAGTGAAAGTGATATAAATTTACAAGAAGTAAATGTTGAAACACGTTTTTCCGGTCAATCTGAACAAAGTTCACAGTTTTCAGACTTGCAAGACAAGGATGAAAATCACCCTAATAATGGTTTTGAAGTAAGTAGTAGTGAAAATGACGAATTAGCACCGCTTGAATTAGTCAACAATCCCACACCACTATACTTACTCGATGCTTATGTTTAATTAATCCTGTCAGTTTTATTCGCATAACAACGAATCTTTGACGTTAATCGATTCGATATAAATACCATTAGTCAATAAATTGGCTGTCTAAAATTTCAACTAAGCTAAGTGCTTGATATTTATGTAATTAATTTAGCATAAAAGTTGGCACGGTGGTTGCAGTTAGGAATATGTAAATAAATATTTCTAATTCAAAGGTTTGCAAATGAAAAAGATTATTATTTTTGCTGTTGCAGGAATTGTACTTGTTGGTGGCGGCGTTGGTGGTGCCATGTTCTTTTTAAAATCACCCGAAGTACCTGAAGGTGAAGAAATGGTTGAAGAAGAAATGATGCCAGAAGAAAAAGATGCGATTTATGAAGATATTCATCCTGCTTTTACTGTGAATTTTAATGATGATTCGAAGAAAAAATTTATGCAAGTTTATATGGTCGCGAAGTTTTACAAAATGGAAGATAGAGACCAATTCAAGATGCATATGCCGGTAGTACGCAATAATTTACTTATGTTGATGTCTGGAAAAAATAGTGATGAATTATCTAGTGTTGAATCAAAGGAAATGCTGCGCAAAGACGCGCTGAAGACAGCTCAGTCAGTAATGCAAGACATCTATGGTGAGAATCTAGTGGAAGATATCTATTTCACTAAGTTAGTGATGCAATAACTAGCCACTAAATAGAGAAAAATTTCATGAGTTCTACAGAGCCACAAGAAAGCCAAAAATCAAAAGATGATCAAGACATAGATGCTAGTGATAAATCAGAATCACAACAAAATAATGCAGACGAAAATAATGACGATTGGAATGGCAAGGATCGGCGTTCAGAAGATCGGCCTTGGAGTGGTAAAGATAATAATAAAAATAATGATGGGGAAGTATTAAGTGAAGAAGAACGAGAAGCTTTATCGGGTGATGTTGAACAATTAACGGATGAAGCAGGGGTAGTAACATACGACTTTTATTCACCAGCGCATATTAATAAATCTAGTCTTCCAGCATTATCAATAATTAATGAAAAAATTATTGATGCAATGAACGAAGGTTTAACAAATTTACTGCAAAGAGATGTAGAAGTATCCGCAGGTGATGTGGATATAAACAGATATGGTGATTTTATTCACTCATTGCCAACACTTGTAGACACTAGCATTATCAATATCAGCAAAATTGATACCCAAGCTTTAGTTTGTATTGATGGTGCGTTAATAGAAATTGTAATGGATTCGTATTTCGGAGGTGAAGGAAAGTTAAGTGAAGCGAGTGATAAACAAGCGTTTACTGATACTGAGTTTAATATAAGCAACAAGATGTTAGAGATGTTTCTCATCTCTAATAAGACTGCATGGGAAAAGACAGAACCGTTAGATTTTCAATTTATGCAACGAGAATTACAACCAAAATTAATTAACTTACTTGAAGAATCTGCACTTGTCGTTGTCTGTCAATTTAAAGTTTCATTAGATGAGGAGTCAAGTTACATAAGAATTGCCTATCCATATAAAGATTTAGAGCCTATCAAGCATAGTTTGAGAAATATGGTACCTGAGAGGGATGAAGAAAGTGATGGGCAATGGAAAAGACAGTTTTTTAATAGTGTTAAAGCAGCACCCATAGAGCTAAATACTATTCTTACAGAATTTAATTTGACTGTTGATGAAGTAATCAAGCTTAAAACAGGTGACGTTATTCCGTTTTCTATGCCGGATTCAGTAACTGTGTATTCAAGTTCTACACCGATTTTTACCGGAAAAATAGGTTCTGTAAATGATGCGGTTGCAGTAAGTATAAATTCATGGATTCGAAAGAATGAGAGCTAATAATTATTAGGATTAAAAGATGAGTGAAGATCAGATGAATGAACAGACAGAGGCACCACCTGTAAGTCAAAATCAAACAAGTGATGTTTCTGGTAACGCATTATCAGGACTAAATAATTTAGATGTTGTTCTAAACATTCCTGTTGATGTCTCGCTTGAACTTGGACGTGCAACCGTAGATTTGCAAAGTTTGATCGAATTAAGCCAAGGATCAGTAATTGAATTAAATCGATTGGTAGATGAGCCAGTTGATGTATTAGTGAATGGAAAGCTGGTAGCAAAGGCTGAAGTGGTAGTAGTGGATAATAAATTTGGTGCACGAATAACGAATATAGTAAGTCCAGAGAAACGTGTTGAGAAACTTAAAAATAAGCCTAATTAATGAATAAATATAAAAGTCTAGCAATTTCAGGTTTAAAGCTACTTTTTTTGTTTTGTATAGCATCAAGCGTTTATTGCCAAGAAGAAATAAAAGAACCTTTTTCAGCTGAATTTGGAAAGCCAGTAATAAATTATGGGCAAATAATTTCTGCTACGATATTTGTTGTAGTGGCAATCATAATTGTTTTATTTTTATTAAGAAAATTACGTTTCAATACACTTTCTAGTCATGGGCTAGTAGAAATAATACATAGTTATCCAATTTCAACAAAAGATAAATTATTAATAATCAAAGTAGGATCGGAGTATCTGCTATTAGGTGCATCTAGTTCAGGAATTAGGAAACTACATGTTTTAGATAAAGAAGATATCCATAACATTACATCTGAAAAGAATGTTAAAACAAATGAATTTTCAAACATCTTTGTAAGTCTAATGAGCAAGAATCGCCATGCTTAAATTAATAATCCTATTTATTGTATGGTTCATAGCACCAGATGTATTTGCCCAAACAGGACTACCCGCAATCACTGTTGAAAATACTGCAGATGGTGGTCAGGAATACTCATTAAGTTTGCAAGTCTTAGCTTTGATGACGGCGATAACTGTATTGCCGGGGCTGCTGTTAACTATGACATCCTTTACGCGCATCATAATTGTATTGGCGATTTTGAGGCAAGCCTTAGGTACAGCACAGACACCCTCTAATCAAATTCTATTAGGACTTGCGCTATTCATTACGTTTTTTGTCATGACGCCGGTGCTTACAGAGGTCTATGACAATTCTGTGCAGCCTTATATCGCAGAAGATATTGATGCACCTGTTGCAATAAATAATGCGGTTGGCCCTATTAAACAATTCATGATTGCTCAAACACGAGAAACAGATATTGCTTTATTTGCTGATTTATCAGGTACAGAGGTAATTGAAAAACCCGAAGATGTTTCTATGACTATTTTATTGCCGGCATTCATTACTAGTGAATTAAAGACAGCATTCCAAATAGGTTTTATTTTATTTATTCCATTTTTAATAATCGATTTAGTAGTAGCAAGTGTTTTAATGTCGATGGGTATGATGATGTTGTCACCGTTAATTATCTCATTGCCATTTAAATTAATGTTATTTGTATTGGTTGATGGCTGGTCTTTGGTATTAGGTATGTTGGCATCGAGTTTTTATATTAGTTGATAGGATAATATATGACACCTGAAGCAACCTTAACATTGTTAAATAACGCATTATGGATAACTGTAATTGTAGCTGCACCCCTTTTAATTTCCGTTTTGGTAATTGGTGTATTTGTCGGAATGCTACAAGCAGCAACTCAAATTAATGAGATGACATTAAGTTTTATACCGAAATTAATCGTTTTGTTTTTAACATTGCTGCTAGCAGGTCCATGGATGTTAAAAACATTAACAAATTATGCTACGAACTTAATTATTAATATTCCCACCCTGTTGATCTAAAATTATTAATACTAATATGATCTATCAATTCAGTGAAATATTAGCAAGTGTGCATGAATTTATTCTGCCATTCACGCGTATCGCAGCATTATTTTCTGTTGCACCTGTTTTAAGTAGTCCATTTTTGCAATTAAGAATAAAGGTGGCTATAGCATCAATCCTTACAATATTTATGATTCCTCTTCTTAAAGAAACGCAAGCTATTGAATTATTTTCTGCAAATGGATTCATCCAAGTTGGTATACAAATATTAATTGGTTTGCTCATGGGTTTTATTTTACGACTTGTATTTTCAGCGCTAACTATTGCAGGTGAAAATATTGCTGTCACTATGGGCCTGGGTTTTGCGCAAATTACAGATCCCGTAAATGGAGTCACAGTGCCTATTGTGAGTCAATTCTTATCCATATCAGCAACCTTATTATTTTTAGCATTCAACGGTCACTTAGCATTAATTGAAATGTTATTTGATAGCTTTACCTATTTGCCAATAGGTTATTCGTTTGATTTTCAAAGTGCATTATGGGGTGTAGTTTCATGGGGGACTAAAATGTTTTCAGGTGCTTTGATGGTAGCCATTCCAGCAATTACTGCTTTGTTGGTAGCTAATTCAGCATTAGCGCTAATGACGCGCGCTGCACCACAATTGAATGTTTTCTCGGTGGGTTTTCCAATCACAATAATTCTAGGATTAGTTGTCATAGCTTTAACACTGCCAAGTATGGCGGTCGTATTTCAAAACTTATTAAAAACTGCATTTGAACAAATGCCCTTTGCTAAATAAAGGAGGGCTGGATGTCTGATAAAAGTTCGCAGCAAGATAAAACACAAGAACCTACGCAGAAACGACTTCAGGATGCACGCAAAAAAGGCCAAATTCCAAGGTCGCGTGAATTAAATACTATGTTAGTTACATTTGTGGGTGCCTGTGGTTTGATATTTACGACTGATATTATTTCCTCAAGTCTGCATAAAATATTGTTGCTCAATTTCCAGCTGCCAATTTCACATATTATGGATAAGAATTATCTTGTTCCACATTTCACTGAGAGTAGCATCACTGCTTTATTAGCAATTTCTCCATATTTAGCTTTAATGTTTGTCGTGGCTTTATTTGGTCCTATGGCTATAGGTGGAATGTCTTTTTCTATGAGCGCTATGGCATTCAAAATGAATCGGCTTAGCCCACTTTCCGGTTTCAAGCGCATGTTTGGCATTAAAGGCCTTGTTGAGCTTGTAAAAGCAATATTAAAAGTTACTTTAATCGCTTCAATTGTATACATATTATTAAAAATATTTACGGATGAAATATTAAATTTAGGTTTTGAAAATACGCAAGATAGTATTGCTCATTCCTATAAGTTGATACTCCTAATATTTACTATTTCATCAGCAGGATTGATTGTTGTAGCGCTAATTGATGCACCTTACCAGTTTTGGCAGCACAAAAAACAGTTAAGAATGACTTTGCAAGAAGTTAAAGATGAATTTAAAGAGACAGAAGGCAATCCTGAAAACAAAGGACGTTTGCGTAATTTGCAAAGAGAGTTAGCGCAAAAGAGAATGATGGAAGGTGTACCAGATGCAGATGTAATAATAACTAACCCGACACATTTTGCAGTAGCGCTTAAATATGATGTAGATAAATCAAATGCACCATTGGTGATAGCTAAAGGTGTTGATTTTGTTGCAGAAAAAATTAAAGAAATTGCATTAAAGCATGAAGTAAGTGTGTTTTGTGCACCTGCTTTGGCTAGGGCGGTCTATTACAGTACGGATATAAATAAAGAAATACCTTATGGCTTATATATATCAGTAGCAAAAGTGCTTGCATACGTATTTCAACTCAAGAATGCAAAGCCTGGTAAATATCCAGATCCTCCAGAAGAATTAGAAATACCAAATGAATTTAGAGTAGATTAATAAAGGAAAATGTAACGTGGATAGTGCTTTAGGTGCATTTAAAGAATTTTCTAAAAATGGTTTAGGTACACCATTACTGCTTGTCATGATGTTTGGCATGATGATAGTGCCGTTGCCGCCATTTGCATTAGATTTGGCATTTACATTTAATATAGCGCTAGCATTAATTATTATCTTGGTAAGTATTTATACCTTACGACCGCTAGATTTTGCAGTTTTTCCTACTGTTTTGCTAGTAGCAACAATGTTGCGTTTAGCTCTTAACGTTGCATCTACTCGTGTTGTACTCATCAATGGCCATACTGGAACAGGTGCTGCAGGTAATGTAATTGAATCATTCGGCAATTTTGTTGTAGGGGGCAACTATGCTGTTGGCTTTGTTGTGTTTGCCATCCTTGTGATTATTAACTTTGTAGTGGTCACTAAAGGTGCTGGACGTGTATCAGAAGTAAGTGCACGATTTACCTTAGATGCTATGCCAGGCAAACAAATGGCAATTGACGCAGATTTAAATTCAGGTTTAATTTCTCCAGAGCAAGCATTGCAAAGAAGAGAGGACATCTCTAAAGAAGCGGATTTTTACGGTTCTATGGATGGTGCCAGTAAATTTGTTCGTGGTGATGCTATAGCAGGCATATTAATAATTTTCATCAATATAATCGGTGGTTTAGCGATTGGTATGGGGCAACACAATTTAAGTTTTGCTGTTGCAACTCAAAATTATCTACTGTTATCAATAGGTGATGGATTGGTTGCGCAAATCCCATCATTACTACTATCAACTGCAACCGCAATCATTGTTACTCGTGTATCTGCTTCACAGAATATGGGCGACACTGTATTAAATCAAGTATTTAGAGATAAGCGAGTTTGGATGATAACCGCTGCAATTATTGGCGGAATGGGTTTAATACCGGGCATGCCAAATTTTGTATTTTTATCTATTGCAGCAATCTGTGTTGTCTTTTCACGTATTACTTCACATGCAACAGAGAATGAAGATGTAGTTGAAACTGAAGTTGATGAAGAAAATGAACCTGCAGCTGAAGATGTCGAGCTCGGTTGGGGTGATATGCAAAATGTTGATGTGATTCGCTTAGAAGTAGGTTATCGGCTTATTTCTTTAGTCGATAAACAGCAACAAGGAGAACTTATTGGTCGTATCAAAGGCGTACGCAAAAAAGTTTCACAAGATCTAGGCTTCTTACTTCAGCCTGTGCATATTCGCGATAACTTAGACTTGCCGGCAAATAATTACCGCATTGTCATACAAGGTGTAATCGAAGGTGAAGGCGAAGTGTATACAGATCGAGAGTTAGCGATTAATCCTGGAAATGTAAGCGGTAAGATTGATGGCATAGTTACTAAAGATCCAGCATTCGAAATGGAAGCCATCTGGATAGAACCAAGCCAACGTGATCAAGCGCAAACCTTGGGTTATACCGTTGTAGATCCTAGTACTGTCGTAGCAACGCATCTAAGCAAGATATTGCGTGAATGTGGACATTACTTCTTGGGTTACGAAGAAACAAAGCAACTATTAGATAAGTTAGCTGATCGATCACCTCAGTTAGTTGAAGATTTAGTGCCTAAAGCTTTACCAATGAGTGCAGTAGTTAAGGTTATGCAAAACTTGCTGCAAGAAGGTGTTCCGATAAGAGATATACGGACTATCGTTGAAACTTTGGCGGAAGCGGCAAACACTAGCCAAAATACTGACGCATTAACAGCCATCGCACGCGTTGCCTTGCGAAGGGCAATTGTCCAGGAAATCAATGGGATGCGTAAAGATTTGTCCGTATTCACACTTTCTCCAAAGTTGGAACAGTTATTGCAGAAAACTATACATGAAGGACCCGAAACTTATTTTGCTTTAGAGCCAACATTAGCTGAAAAAATGCAAGATTCAGTACGAGATTTAGCACAACAGCAAGAGGCGGTAGGTTTGCCACCAGTACTTCTAGTTACAAGTGGCTTACGCGTTATGTTGTCTAAATTATTTAGAACAAGTGTTAAAAATCTGCATATTTTATCATTTGATGAAATACCAGAAAGTAAGCGGATCAATATTATGGCAAGTGTAGGTGAGCAGCATGATGCTGTTCCTCAGTTACCTACAACAGCCACATAACTAATTAACCAAATGTATTAATTAGTTAAATTAGAAAGGTATGAATATATGGATATGAAAAGATTTCATGAGAAAAATATGCACACCGCTTTGCAGAAGATACGTGAAGAGCTTGGTGATAATGCAGTAATAATCTCCTCAAGTCAGAATTCGAGTGGAGTTGAAGTAGTAGCAGCGACTGATTATGAAGCTGTGGAGAATAGCGATGTTATTCCTAACATAGAGTTTTATGAAAAGTCATCTATAGCAAACATGCAAGTAGCGAGTAAATCGTTAGCAGATAGGCATAATATAGATATAGAGCCTGTAGTACATGAAATTGATACATCTGCTATACAAAAAGAAATTAGTCAATTACGTGCAATCATAGAATCACAAACAGAATTAATAAGTTGGAACAAGCTAATTGATCAAAATACTGTAGCAAGACGTTTGTTGCAAAAATTATCTATAAGTGGATTCGGTTTCAACTTAAGTAAGCTACTACTAGGAACAGTAAAAAGTGTGAATGATTTCGATAGTGCATGGAGTCAAATAGAAGTCAGATTAAAAGACAAACTCTCAATGACACAAGAATGTGTAATTGAATCTGGCGGGATAGTCGCACTAGTTGGTCCTACTGGTGTTGGAAAAACTACTACTATTGCAAAAATCGCTGCCCAAAATGCGATGCAACACGGTAATAGTGATATAGCTATCATCAGCACAGACCATTTCCGCATTGGTGCGCATGATCAAATTAGCATATATGGAAGCATACTTAATGTGCCAGTTGTTACAGCTAATGATGAATCAGAACTACACAAAGCACTCAAAATTGTAAAAAGTAAAAAACTTGTTTTGATTGATACAGCTGGTTTAAGCCAACGTGATGCTCGTGTTCAAGAGGTTATGCAAGCATTAAGTAAATTGTCAAAAGACTTAATAACTTATCTTGTGATTTCTGCTAATTCACAATTATGCGTGCAAAAAGAAATCATTAATAACTTTAGGTCAGATAACATCAATGGTGTTGTAGTGAGTAAAACAGATGAAGCTTCACAGATTGGGGGAGTTTTAACTGCGTTGATTGAGCAAAGCTTACCGCTGGCATATGAAACCACAGGTCAAAGAGTTCCAGAAGATATTGTTCGTCCAAATCAGGATGAAATACTAAATAAGGCTTTGGATTATGGAGAGAGGTTTGGAAGTATGGAATCTCTTCACTCTACCGAATTATATAGTGAGCTAGTAGAAAATGTTTGAACAGAATAATTGTAGTATTACTCCTATAGATCAAGCCTCTTCATTGAGGAATATGAATACTATTGATGAGATTAATGTTATCGCAGTAACAGGTGGTAAAGGAGGAGTGGGCAAAACGAATATTGCGATTAATTTGTCAATTGCGTTGGCTGACCTGCAAAGAAAAGTCATGTTATTGGATGCAGATTTTGGATTGTCCAATGTTGACGTAATGCTAGGTTTGCGTACAAGAAAAAACTTATATCATGTCTTGAAAAATGAATGTGGTATCGAAGATATCATTATTCCTGGGCCACATGGCATACAAATTATTCCTGCTTCATCAGGTATTAGAGAAATGGCTAATCTTAATGCTCATGAGCATATGGGGATTATTGATTCAATTAGTCATTTCAATCCTACACTAGACTATTTCATCATTGATACTGCGGCAGGTATTAGCGATAGCGTTTCAATGTTTACACATTTAGCAAACAGTATATTAGTTGTTGTTTGTGATGAACCCGCTTCATTAGCAGATGCCTATGCTCTTATAAAAGTCTTAAGTAAGAAAGGCGTTAAGAAAAAATTTCAGATTATTACCAACATGGTTGAATCAAGTGCACATGGCGAGCGTTTATTTTCTCAACTAGAGAAAGTTTCAAATCACTTTTTAGAAGCATCTTTAGAGTATTGTGGTTACATACCAAATGATAAATACATAAAGAAAGCCATAAAAAAACAAAAATCAGTTATAGATGCATATCCTAGTAGCCGTTCATCATTAGGTTTTGCGCGTCTTGCGAGAGAAATAAATAACAAGCCTATACCAACAATTATAAGTGGATCTGTTGAATTATTTTTAGAGCGACAATTATCAAACCAATAAAAATTAAAATAACATTATGAATGAAGCAGCAACAGCAAGTTACACAGCAGTACAAAATCTAGATTTTGAAGGTGTGGTAACACAGCATGCGTCTCTAGTTAAAAGAATTGCCTATCATTTGAAAGGCAGGTTGCCAGATACAGTATTAGTAGATGATTTGATTCAATCCGGTATGGTTGGATTATTAGAGGCTGCTAAAAATTTCAACCCAACCCAAGGCGCTAGTTTTGAAACTTATGCGGGGATCCGTATTCGTGGAGCAATGCTAGATGAAATTAGACGTGGTGATTGGACTCCAAGATCTGTACATCGTAAATCTAGAGATATGATGGAAGCGATCAGGAAGGTTGAGAATAGAACATTATCAAGTGCAACCGATACCGAAATCGCTCAGGAAATGGGTATTGAATTAAATGAATATAATAAAATCTTACGTGATTCATCGGTAGCTCAAGTTTTTAGTATTGATGAAAGTGAAGAATCTACCGATTACAAAATTGAAATGAGCGCAGACTCTGATCCTGATAAAGAATATGTTGATGAGAAGTTTCATTCAGAGCTGACAGAGTCGATTAGTCAATTACCAGAGCGTGAACGTTTAGTAATGTCTCTTTATTATGAAGAAGAAATGAATTTGCGTGAGATTGGCAGCTTGCTAGAGGTAAGCGAATCTCGTGTCTGTCAAATTCATGGTAAAGCATTAGTGTTGCTTCGCGCAAAATTGAGCGAATGGTTAGAGAAAAAGAGTCAATAGTAAAAAGGACTAATCAATTTCATATAAAGGACTATTAGGAAAATATTAATGATCTAAGTGTTTTGAAATGGTTGATAGCAATAAAATTAGTTCTCTAAAAAGAACTTGGCCGACACAGCCAATCAAAAAAGATCGCCCTGATCAAAATAGTCAGCATAGAAATAAGAAATATGATAAACCTAAATCAAATGAAGAACCTAAAGATCCAGGCGATACGATAATTGATGAATATGTATGATTAATATTGAGGATGTTATGGAAATATATAGCTTAAATTATATTTATATTAAGAATTTTTTAAATGATGCAGTATCGTATTTTAATTCTAATATTGAGCAATCTGCTTTGGTGTTTGCTATAGCAATTATGTTAATTTCAATATTAATTTTAAATAGAAAAATACTAAAATTAGAAAAAACACAATTTAATGAAATTGATGATATTACCAGCTTTAATCGTCTAATTGATGAAGAATTAGGCACTTTGAAAAAAGAGCAAAATGAGCTCAATAAAGTTATTAAAAGTTCAGAACATAAATTACAATCTGATCGTAAACCTGATAATGAAGGTAAACTTTTTAATAATGCTCCATACACTCAAGCGGTGCAGTTAGCGCGACGTGGTTACGCGAGAGAAGACATTATATCTTTATGTTCAATTACAGAATCAGAGGCCGAACTTATTCTTGCGCTGCACTCAAATTCTAAGGCAGCATAATTTTCTAAAACTTAGCATCCAGTACATTCAGTTAGTTAGAAGTAAATAACTAAAGAATTCTGATAATTAGTCGATATGTCTTCCTGTATAGGGACGTATCGATATGTATCATAAATGCACATGGTGTAAGTCGAGAATTACATTTCGACCGATTTATTACACACAAGGATTTTTGCAGTTGAAACCAGGTTTTGGTGTCTACTGTAATGCTGCTTGTTCCTTATCAGCACATAGAGCTAATTCTGAGCTCAATATATCCATTCAAAATGACTCTCTAGACCCGAGAACATCGAATAACTAAAAAATACTTCATTTATATCAATAGGTTATATTCCTTAAAGTAGTTATTCAAAAGGCCGATAAATTAATAGTGTTTCAGGTTTTGGGTAGAATGTGTACCTGCCGTAGATTTGTAACTAATTAAATACACTAATTTTATAAGCTGTTTGCATGGGCTGAGAAATAAAATCATGCGCAAATAATTATGCAATGGAGCATGCATTGGCAAAAGTTTCATCAAGACAGCGCACTCATGAGCTATTAGAAATTGCTTCTGCAGGAGACAAGGTAAGCCGAGTAGTTGATGTTGGTTTAATTGTTCTTATATTGCTGAGTGTGATCTCCATCGTATTAGAGTCAGTACAAGTTATAAATGATTCATATCATGTATATTTCTATTGGTTTGAAGTTATTTCTGTTTCCATTTTTACAGTCGAATATATTCTAAGAATATGGTCGTGCGTAGAAAGTTCAAAAAATATAAAAAGCACATGCAGTAATTATATAATTAGAGTTCGTTATAGCTTTTCATTCTCAGCAGTAATTGATTTGCTTGCAATATTGCCATTCTACTTAATGATGTTTGGTTTATTTGGTAATGCAGATATGAGATTTTTGCGATCCTTTAGATTGCTACGAATATTTAAACTAACAAGGTATTCAGCTGCATTTGATGTATTAAATATTGTTTTTAAAGAAAATATTCGTGCATTTGGTGCAGCATTTTTTGTTTTATTAGTGGTAATGCTTTTAGCTGCTTCAGGAATGTACTACTTTGAACACGAGGCTCAGCCTAAACATTTTTCCAGCATTTTTGCATCAATGTGGTGGGCATCTACGACACTTACAACAGTAGGGTATGGAGATGTCACGCCAATTACAGGTGCTGGTAAAGTATTTGGTGTGCTTATTACTGTGGTTGGTGTGGGTATGGTTGCATTACCCACTGCAATTTTAGCTTCAGCATTCTCTGAGCAACTTCGTTTAAGAGCAAACAAATATGAAAACCTTGCTGACAGAGCATATGAAGATGGGATTTTAACACTAGATGAAAAAGAAGAATTAGAATCATTGCGTGAAGAATTAGGATTAGCAAAAGGAGTTGCAGAGCAAATATTAGCTAATGAAGAAGAAAAAATAATGTTAGCTAAAGATAATCAAGATGATAATAAGTGCCCGCATTGTGGGAATGACTTAATTGCCACTAATCAAGCTAATCCAATTGCATTAATTAAAGCAATTTAAGAACAATCATAAAATATGCAAACAAACAATAAAAAAATAGTTTCTATAAATAAATTAAACGATGCATCATCTTATGAAATGCAAATAGAGAGTCTTAAGAAACAGAAAAATCTTCTGCAAGAAGTCATTGATAAAGTGCCAAACTTGATATCGGTAAGAGATGCATCTGGAAAATTTATCTTAGTGAATAAAGCAATCGCTAATGTCTATGGATATGAAGCAAATGATTTGATTGGAAGGAATGATGAAGAATTAACACATCAACCTTGGAAAATAGAAAGTTGTATTGAAATAGACACAATGGTAATGCAGCAAAAACAAGAAAGAATAATTTTAGAAGAAACTATAAAAGACTCGAATGGTAAAAAGATTTGGTTGCAAACTACGAAACAGCCATTTATCGACAAATCAAATGATGAGCTATATGTGTTAGGTGTTAGTACGAATATAACACAGCATAGAATTGCTAAAGAAAAGCTCATCCAGAGTGAGAAAAGATTCAAAGATTTTGCAGAAACAGCAGCCAATATTTTTTGGGAATTAGATAAAGATTTCAACTACACGTATATATCAGGCAGCATTAAAAATCTTATTGGTGATTCATCTATTTATCCATTAGGGAAAGGTTTTAATACTCTTTTTTCAAATAGTTCAAAATGTGAATTTGATTTTGATGTTTATAAAGAAGCATTAGAAAAGCGTGAAAATATTTCAAATTTTACTTTTAATGTAAAAAATGAAAATAAAGAAGTAGACATATTTAGAATTAATGCAAAATCAATTTTTAATAAAAACAAAAAATTTGAAGGATACCGTGGTGTAATTCGGAGTATCACAGAAGAGAAAGCGTTACTTGAGAGAATAGCATATGACGCTAAACACGATGCGTTAACAGGCTTGGTGAATCGCAATGAATTTGATAAGCAGCTTAAAAGAGTGCTTAAAAGTGCCAAAGCTACAGAAGAGGTTTCTATTCTATGTTATTTAGATTTAGATCATTTTAAAGTAGTTAATGATGCAGCAGGGCATAGTGCTGGTGATCAGCTTCTTATTCGTTTGTGTCATATATTGGAAGATAAAGTGCGTGCTTCAGACATTGTGGCTCGTTTAGGAGGTGATGAATTTGGAATTATTTTAGAACGTTGTCCGCTTAATAATGCAGTAACAGTTTGTGAAAATATTTTACGCAGTATCAACCAATTCGTCTTTGACTGGGATAAGCAAAGCTTTAAGGTAGGTGCTAGTATCGGTATCGCAATAATTACAGATAAGTCTGAAAATGAAGCCTTGATAATGAGTCAAGCTGATATGGCATGTTATAGGGCAAAAGAGTTGGGTCGTAATCAAATGCATATTGCTCATACAAATGATACTGCAATTATTGAACGATCTTCAGAATTTACATATGTAAGTGCGATTACGGAAGCGTTAAATAACGATCGTTTGTTCTTAATGAAGCAGCCAATTGTGTCTGTTTCTAGGGATGATAAAGAAATACCACATTATGAAGTGCTCTCTAGAATAATTGATGATAAAGATAATATTATTTCACCAAATGAATTTATAAGGGTAGCAGAACGTTATGGAATGATTACTAGAGTAGATCGTTTTGTAATTAAGAAAGCATTCCATTATCACATGCAAGCGCACCATAATGATGGTGTGGTGATATCTATAAACTTGTCTGGCAATTCTGTAAGTGATCCTTATATCTTAGACTTCATAAAGCAAGAATTGGAAACTTCTAAATTAGAACCGAGTAGTGTTTGTTTTGAAATCACTGAAACCGCTGCAATTTCCAGTATAACTAAAGCAATTAATGTCATTAAGGAGCTAAAAGACATTGGTGTTAAATTTGCTTTAGATGATTTTGGTAGTGGACTTTCATCTTTTGGTTATCTTAAGGATTTGCCCGTGGATTATCTTAAAATAGATGGAACATTTGTAAAAAATATGGTGGAAAGCGAAAAAGACCGAGCAATTGTTCGATCGATTAATGAAGTAGCCAAAGTTATGGGTATGCAGACTATTGCTGAGTTTGTTGAGAATGACGAGATACTAGAAATTCTCAAGGAAATAGGCGTTGACTATGCTCAAGGCTATGGGATAGGTAGGCCAGAAAGACTGAATTAAATGAGTGTAATTGGCTCAAGAAATTGTCTATTTGACCGTTAACATAGTGAAGTGAATCAAAATGTTACTCATATTATTACTATATAAATTATAAATATCAAAACATTACATGACAATTTTAAATAATCCAGAACTAGTTACATTATTGGAGCGCTGTAGGGACCTGCCTACACCCCCGGGTGTAGCCGAACAGATTATTAGTCTAAGTTCAAATGCTAATAGTGATGTTGCAGTGCTTACTGACATTGTTAGCCTGGATCCTGCTTTGACTGTAAAAATGCTACGCATGGCAAACTCTCCCATATATGCGCTACAAGGGAAAGTAGATAATCTAAAGCAAGCAGTGATGTTGTTTGGATGGAACGGAACATTAAATTTAGCCCTTAGTTTTTCTTTAGTTTCAAACATTACTCCATCTATGAGTGATGGCCTTGATTATGATTTTTTCTGGAAGCGATCTATAGCTGCAGCAGTTGCGTGTAGGCACTTTGGAAGAGTGGTGGGAGTCAACAGTAGAAAGGAAGACTTGTTTTTGCCAGGTCTTTTGCAAGATATTGGTATGCTTGCCTTGGATAAAGCAATGCCAGAATTATATAACGGTATTGGAAATCAGCAACACCAGCATAAATATATCCAAAAGCTCGAATTAGAAAAACTTGGAATTGATCATGCTCATGTAGGTGCGTGGTTATTAGGGCGTTGGAATTTACCAAAAAGAATTATTGATTTAGTAGCCATAAGCCATCAAGAAGAAATGCATGTAGATAATGAACCTGAGTATCTTTCTGAAAACTGTATTAAGGTATCAGATGTTATTGCAGAATGCATATGCAATGATGAAGACCAGAGAGATTATCATTATGCAGCTAATATATGTAATGAAGTACTTGGTTTAGATAAAACATCTTTCTTGAAAAATTTAGAAGAAATTACTACAGAAATGCAAGAAACTGCAGCAATATTTGAAGTAGATGTGGGAGATCCAAAATTACTAAACTGTATTGCGGAACAAGCAAAAGAGTTATTGCTTTTGCGTAGTATGGAGACGTTAAAGACAGCAGAGGAGCTACACCAAGCTGCAGAATTTTTAGAGCTAAAAGCAAAAAAATTAGAATATTCTGCAAAAATGGATGCACTTACAGATATATATAATCGTGGTCACCTCGAGATATCTTTGGGTACTGAATTTGAAATGTCAAAGAAATCAGGTTGGCCACTCACAGTTGTGATGGTTGATCTAGATCATTTCAAAAAAGTAAACGATACTTACGGGCATGATTGTGGAGATAGAGCTTTAAAGTATGCAGTGGATTTATTAAAAGCATGTATAAGAGATACTGATTCGTTATATCGCTATGGTGGTGAAGAATTTGTAGTCATTCTCCCAAATACAAGCATAGAGGGTGCACAAAGTTTTGCTGAAAGGATTATGCTTACCTTCAATAAAAATACGTTTGAATATAAGCAAGATATAAATATTTCTATAACTGTGTCCGCAGGTATTGCTATTCAAGATGAGGATAGTGATTTTAATGAATGGGGTGATCTATTAAATGCAGCTGATCAATGCTTATATGAGGCAAAGCAATGTGGTCGTAATCAATACAAAATTTATGAGCATAATAAACCTATAAAGGCGGCAGTAGGATAACTAAATATTTATACGGAAGTAATAATAATATGGATTTATGTATACAAGACTTAATGGATAACGAGACGTTTTCTTTATTGGAAAAATGTAATGATTTGCCAAGTCCTCCAGGTGTAGCGGATCAAATTATTCATCTTAGCTCAGATGCAAATTCAGATATCGATACGCTTGCAGAAATAGTAAGTTTTGATCCTGCACTTACAGCAAAAATTTTACGTATTGCAAATTCATCTTTATACGCACGCCGTACTAAGACAGAAAATATCCAACAGGCTGTAGTAATGTTTGGTTGGGAAGGTACATTAAACCTTGCGCTTAGTTTTTCGCTTGTAGGTAATATGAAAGATAATGGCGATGGTTTAGATTACACTTATTTTTGGAAGCGTTCTCTTGCAACTGCCGTAGCTTGTCGTTGTTTAGCTGGTGCTACTGGTTATGCGAAGAAAGAGGAATTATTTTTGCCTGGCTTACTTCAAGATATTGGAATGCTAGCGATTGATAAAGTTCACCCAGAACTATATTCAGGTATTGGAGATAAACAGCAGGATCATCAAAATTTAATTAAATTTGAAAAAAGTAAATTAGGATTTGATCATGCTTTAGTAGGGGCTTGGTTATTAAACAAATGGGATATACCTGAAAAAATTACTGAGCTTGTATCTGCAAGCCATGGTGATAATTTAGAATTTGTAAATGAAAATAACGCAGCAGCGGCTAAGTGTGTAGCCTTTGCAGGTGTTCTAGCAGATTGTATATGTTTCGATCATACTGATGAGGGTTATCTTAAAGAAGCAGATAAAGCTGAAAAAGAATTTGGTATCGATATTTTAGAATTCATGAACTTGATTGGTAGTGTGACAAGAGAGTTTTTAGAAACTGCTAACATGTTTGATGTCGAGATTGATGATCCTGATATATTAGAGACTGTTGCAGAAATGGCTAAGATGACATTAGAGCTGAGTGGAACAAGCGCAAACCAAGCGGCATAATTTATACTTAGTTGTCTAAATCATATTTTCAATTTTGAATACTTAAATTTATCTCACTAAAGTTTAAGAAGGTCTTATAATCTAACTATTATTTTCTATAGGGTTTATACTTGTGGAACTAGATAATAGTGAAATCATAAAAATAGGTATTGTAGGTGAAGGATCTCTAACAGATTTATTTGTTGAATATTTTATAAACGCAGGTGTAAGTTTAAATTTACTTGAATCTGCAATCGATATAGATACAAGAACATCCAATGTTTACTACCATAATTCCTTATTTTCTATTGCCAAGCATAGTTCAATAATTGTCACGATGATGCCAGATGGTCCTGCGTTAGAAAAAATATTATTTGATGAGGATGGAATATCCAACCATCTTTCGCAAGGCAGCGTCATAATAGATATGAGCTCAGTTTCACCCGAATTGATCCAGGAAATATCTGAGCAATTAATCGAGCAAGAAGTACATTTTTTAGATGCTGCATTAATAAATGAAGCGCAAAGTGAATCAGATCTGATGCAGATGATGCTTATTGGTGGGGATAGTCATGCATATAATCAAGTGTTGCCAGTATTTCAACGAATAATCAAAGACGTGAAACACCTAGGAGCAAATGGCGCGAGTCAGTTCTATCGCCAGGCATTCGCAGTAAGAGCTAAGAACGCATAGCTTTGTTTAAGCTAATTTTCGATATATAGGCGGTATGCGCTTAATATAGTACTTCTATAACCAGTTGATTAGATTAACTATACCGTCTACTTTTTTGTGTTGTTACATTATAAATATCACCTATATTATAATGTATAACAATCTAACTAATTTCTTTCACAGAGTAGAGATCAATGTCAGTTGTAGAGTATTTGGATTTACCTAGTGCCGCAAGGTTAACAGGGGTATCTGTAACTAAGCTATACAGGTTTATACATTCTGGAGATTTAGCCATTCACAAGATAAATGGAGAACTGGTAGTGAAAGTTCAAGATCTTTTGAAGCAAAAGACAGATATCAAAGATTGTGAACTTTTAGAGCCAACCTTTATGAATCTAATTACAGAAGTTAAGACTGAAAATATAAATTAACCACTTTACTGAAAGAGTATAATTCACATATTTAGTTGATGAAATTTACCTGCGTGCCAAACAGAAGGTGTGCCACCATTAACGCTTAAATATTTTACCTGACCTACTAATATTACGTGGTCTCCACCAGAATAAATGTTCTCTGTATTGCATTCGAGTGAAACTGGGCTGTCTGGAAGAATGGGAAGCCCGTAAGATCCTTGTTCGAATTCGCCTCCCTCAAACTTATCACAACCTTTTGTAGCAAATTTGAACGCGAGCGCTTCATGTTCTGGACCAATGATATTGACAGCAAACTGTTTTTGATTATTGAAGGTTTCAAAACAATCGGCATTATTAGCTAAACATACGAGAATTAAAGGAGGAGACAGAGATAACGATGTAAATGCGGATGCAGTAAAGCCGCATCTTTGTCCTGAATTATCCACAGTTGTGACGATGGTAACGCCGCTTGGAAAAATCCCCATTGCTTGTTTGAATGAGTCTTCGCAAACTTTTTTCGATTTCATGTGCAACTATTTTTATATACTAAAAAATGAGTATGGTTATATATAGGTAAGAACCTTGTTTATATCGCTTATTCTATATGTGGTTTTAAGTCTAATTATTAGGCTGCAACATATATGCCACATAGAATTTACTTCAAAGTGCTTGAATTTATTTAATTTAATGTCTATAAAATAATATTTATACGTTTCATAAAGAAACATGTTTCGTTATGAGCAAAATAGTTGTAAATGACTTGTCCTATTTGATACATTTAAGATATTGTACAAGCTGCTTATTTCTAAAATTAATGCATGCATTAGCTTGTATTTAGCGATAAATAAAAAAATATAACATTTAAACTTTTGTGAGTGACGGAAAGTATTAAAAAAATACTTAATTTGTTAGTTAAATTTGAACATTTAAAAAAACACGTAGATTCATCGTCATGATCTGAAAAGCTCAAGCTATGAGGGCTTAGAAATGAAAATTTCTCATAAAATATTAGTTGTAGAACATGATGTAGAGTTCGGTGAATCAGTAAAACAGTTGCTTGAAAGTGAGCTGATGGAAGTTACTCATGTAACTAAAGTCGTAGACGCTATGGACAAGTTATTGTCAGAGCATTTTGATCTGCTATTAAGTGATCTTAAGTTAAGTGGTCCTACTGGCTTAGACTTACTTAGGAAAGTTCGTACTGCCAAGCTAGAACTTCCAGTAATTATCATGACAAGCTATACCTCTATCAAGTGTGCAGCGCAGGCTTTGCGTTTAGGTGCGGCGGACTACATTCTAAAACCTTTTACTGATTCTTATTTAGTGCATGCAGTTGCTAGAGGTTTAAAAGAAAAATCCATTCAAAAAGAAAATACACTCTTGAGACGTAATCTAAGTGCAGCACTACATTCTAAACAAGAAATAATTGGCGAAAGTCAAACAATATTAGAGTTGAAAAATTTAATTCAAAGAGTAGGGCCCAGCGAAGCAACAGTTCTTATACAGGGTGAAAGTGGTACAGGTAAAGAATTAGTGGCTTTAGGAATTCATAAAGCTAGCACACGCAGTGAAGGAAGATTTGTGCCAGTTAATTGTGGTGCAATTCCTATGGAGCTTATGGAGTCTGAGTTTTTTGGTCATGTAAAAGGTGCTTTTACAGGTGCAATAGCAAACAAAATCGGCCTTATTCAGGAGGCCCATGGCGGAACTTTGTTTTTAGATGAGATTGCAGAGTTGGCTCCTATTTTGCAGGTAAAGTTGCTTAGATTTATTCAAGATAAAATGATCAAGCCTGTAGGAGATAGTAAATCGCATGAAGTGGATGTTCGGATTATTGCAGCATGCAATTCAGATTTACAAAAAGAAGTTAACGAAGGGCGGATGCGAGAAGATTTGTTCTATCGTTTGAATGTGATTCAAATCTCTGTACCTCCGTTGCGACAGCGTCTAGGTGATATAGAGTTATTGGTGAATTACTTTATCAAATTTTACAACGCAAAATTAGGTCGAAAGATTAACAAGATTAGTGATGAAGCTTTGTTATTGCTGAAAGAATATGAGTGGCCTGGAAATATTAGAGAACTTGAAAATTCAATTGAAAGAGCAATTATATTAGCTAAAAATAATGCGCTCTTGTTGGAAGATTTTAAGCACATTAAAAGCAATGAGCTTCATAAAAAGCAATCAAAGCAAAAAGAAGTCGATCTACTTGGGCCGATGTCTATTGACGATTACACTAGACGAGTGATTCAAGAATATCAAAATGACTATAATGAAATTGAGTTAGCCAACTTATTGGGAATAGGAAGAAAAGCATTATGGATGCGGCGCAATCGTTGGGGGCTATTTCGCGAAAAACAAAAAAGTGCTGTTGAATATTAAATAGTAGAATTTACAAGCACATGAAAAATCGATCTACAGGGTTTGTAAGGGTTGAATCTGCAATAAATAATATAAAAAATTATTTATGTCTCAAATAAGATATATATATAGATAATAATTATTTCTCCCTGTATTTATATTTACCTTATAAATACTTCTATAGTTGTTTCAGATAAGGCGTTCAAAGTATCGTTTAGAAACATGTCGCTATCATATCTAGTTCATAAGCAATTGTTTTTATTACTTATTCAATTGGGAATGAAACTTGCTTAATTCTAAAGTTAAAGCAGTTTCTTGCATTGCTGGTTATGTATTAAGAAATCTTTCATGAGAAAACGTACTCCTTCTCTTGGTTTGAAATATAAGACTAGCGATGCAGAGAAACTGTTTGTATTGAATGAAGACAAAGAAAATATAATTTTAATATTCTTGCTTTTGTTTTTTTATAGTTTCGCTATGAAAATATTGAAGTAATTATTTTGGAGGAGAATGTAATGAAGTTTTTAAACTTAAAGAGATCAATGTTGCTAGCAATATCTTTTGCAGCACTATTGGTTAGTCCTTTAGCTGTTTTTGCAGAGGAACAAATGTATATCCCCATACCTAGCTATCGCGTTGGTCCTTATGCTGCAGGTGGCACCGGTTATTACGGAGGAATTCTAGATTATTACAATCTAATGAATATTCGTGATGGTGGAGTCGGTGGAGTTAAACTCATTTGGTCTGAATGTGAAACAGAGTACGCAGTTGAAAGAGGCGTTGAATGTTATAAGCGTATGAAAGACAGAGAAGGTGGGGCCCTGTTTTTTGATCCTCTTAGTGTAGGTATTGCTATTGCATTAAATGAAGTGGTTCGTGCTGATAAAATTCCTATGATTACCGTGAATCATGGTATGAGTGAAACAATCGATGGCGAAGTATTTCCTTATGTGTTTCCCTTAGGTATGGGTGTACCGGATGAATACAATGCAACAGTACGTTTTATGGCGCATTTAGAATCAGGTGAAGATCCTAATACCGTAGATCTTAAGAAAGCATTAACTGGTAAGAAAGTAGTTACTGTTTACCATGGATCTCCATATGGAAAAGAAGCACTTGGCTATATGGATCAAATGGGAGAAGAGTACGGATTTGAGCATCACAAAATTGAGGTACCTCATCCAGGTAATGAGCAACAGTCACAGTGGATTAAAATACGTAAAATTAAACCAGACTTTGTATTTTTGCGAGGTTGGGGGGTGATGAACCCTGTTGCCATGCAATCTGCGGCACGTATTGGTTTTCCTGTAAATCGTTTAATCGGAAATATTTGGAGTAATTCAGATGAAGATGTTCGACCAGCAGGTAAAGCTGCACATGGTTATCAGGCCATAACAACCCACCCAGCGGGTATTTTCACAGAAGTTCAAGATGAGATTATTAAAACGGTTTACAAAGCAGGAAAAGGTGATTTGCAAGATCAGAGTCGTTTAGGAAGTGTATATCACAACTTAGGCATTACTGCTGGAATCATGCATGTCGAAGCAATAAAGAATGCTCAAAAACGTTGGGGCAATATTGCGTTGTCTGCTGAACAAGTGCGTTGGGGCTTTGAGAATATTCACTTTGATGAAGCGCGTATAAAAGAGTTAGGCGCTGAAGGTTTACTAGCTCCAATGTTAGTAACTTGCAAAGACCATGTGGGTGGGCATAACTCTAAATTCCAAAAGTACAATTTTGAAACACGTAAGTGGGAAATTGTAACACCTTGGATTAAGAGTCAAGCACCAACTGATGCGTTATATGAGTCAGCAGAGAAATATCGAGTTGATAATAAGATAGAGAAGCGTAATTGTGATGATCCTAACGATCGTGATAATTGGACATTATCTGGCGATCAACCTGCTGCGCCAGCAGAGGTAAGTACTTGGAATTAATTTGTTTCAAGTAAATAGTTAAAATATGTTTTAGATTTTAAGTATCTTTAAAGCGTATTAGATATGTAAAGAGCAAAAGGCAAGCCGGATTACACGGAGGTAAGTAGTTACAAGGAAGTGCGTCCGGTTTCATTTTGCTACACGCAAATATTGTTTCATATTGAACTATGTTTCATTTAGAAACATAGTTCAATCTCATTTATCTTCCTGAAAAATAATTAATTTTTATAAATCAACGTTTTATATATCTGTATCAAATTGGCATAATTGATGCTTCTAAATATTAAAATATTTTAAAAATTTCGATAGAGTTATGACCTGTGACAGAAGTTAAATTCAACACGATTTCTGAGGCACTTATTGATTTGCGTAGGGGCAAATTAATAATCGTTGTGGATGATGAGGCCCGTGAAAATGAAGGAGACTTCATTGGTGCTGCTGATAAATGCACACCTGAAATGATTAACTTCATGTCTACACACGGCAGAGGTTTAATTTGCACCGCGATAACAGAGCAACGTGCGAATGAATTAAATTTAGACCTGATGGTGGCCGATAAGGATAACGATTCCTTGCATGCAACTCCCTTTACAACATCAGTAGATTTTAAACATGGAACCACTACAGGAATCTCTGCAGCAGATCGATCGAAAACAGTTAAAGGCTTAGCAGATTCACGTATTGAAGCGGATAATTTTTCGCGTCCCGGCCATATATTTCCATTGCGTGCTGTAGAAGGAGGGGTGTTTACCCGTAACGGGCATACTGAAGCCGCAGTAGATTTAATGGACTTAGCAGGCTTGCAAAAAGCGGGTGTGCTATGCGAAATTATGAATAAAGATGGAACCATGGCGCGTCTTGAAGACTTAGCAGAAATTGCGAATACGCATGGGTTGAAACTTATCAGTATTAAAGATTTGATCGAATATAAATTACGCTATGAGTCTAGAGTTGAGCGGGTAGTCACTGTGCAATTGCCCACGAAATGGGGAGAATTTGAACTGGTTGCATTCCGTGATGTGTATACAAATAAGGAACATTTAGCCATTGTTAAAGGTTCTTGGGGAAAGGATGACGATGTAGTGGTACGCATTCATTCGGAATGTTTAACGGGTGATGTATTAGGTTCCTTGCGTTGCGATTGCGGTGATCAAATTGAAGCTTCATTGAAAATTATTAACGATCATGGTTCAGGTGTCGTTCTTTACATGCGTGAAGAAGGTAGAGGAATAGGATTATTAAATAAATTAAAAGCGTATTCATTGCAAGAATGTGGTCTAGATACCGTTCAGGCAAATCGAGCCCTTGGGTTTGATGCTGATCATCGCGATTACACTGTTGCTGCGCATATTTTAAGTGCACTAAATATAGAGCGTATCCAACTACTTACCAATAACGTTAATAAATGCAGCTGGATGGATACGCATGGAATTAAGTGCACTAAAAGAATTCCAGTCTTATCGACTAGAGAAGATCACGAATACCGAAGAAAATACTTGAATACAAAAAAAGAAAAAATGGGTCACGTCATACCTATGAAAAAATAAAGAATTCAAAATAAAGATTGGTTATAAAAAGTATAATATTTGAGTATTTTATTGAGAAAATGAAAAGGAGTAGATGGAATGGCTGATAATGAAGATTTTGGTCTTAAGGACTTAACTGCTGAGATGATAAAAACTGTTAGGAATGAAACAAGAGCAGGAACTATCGATTGCCGTGATGCCCTAATTGAAAGTAAAGGTGACACCGATAAAGCTATCGAAATATTAAAAGAAAAAGGAATTGGTACGCCTAAAAAAGTATGGACTTAATAATAATGCCTTTTGCAGCATGCGCATCTAACTTTATAAAGGGAACTCTGAACAGTTAGATGAGAAATAAATATTTAATTAAATAAGAGAATTGAGGTTATAAAAATGGCAACATATCCTAAATTATTAAAAAATTCGGAAAATCCGTTAAAACCATCCGCTTGGATGGAGTCGGATCAAATCGAGTTTGCTTATTGGGTACCCAATATTTCTGGAGGATTGGTAATAACAACATTACCGATGGATACAGATTGGACACCAGAAGCAAATATCAAATATGCACAAGATGCAGAAGAAGTTGGTTTTGCAACAGCACTTGCACAAACTCGTTGGTTTGCTAGTTATGGTGCGGATCATCAGCATGAGGCATTTACCATCGCAAATGTAATATTGCAGCATACTAAAAAGATTGAAGTGATTACTGCTGTGCATCCAGGTCTTTGGCATCCAGCAATTGTTGCAAAAATGCAGGCTTCATTGGATGTATGTAGTCAAGGCAGAACTTCAATCAATATAGTCAGTGGGTGGTTTAAAGGTGAGTTCACCGGATACGGATTGCCTTGGCTTGAGCACACAGAGCGATATCGTAGATCAGAAGAGTTTATCCGCATTATGAAAGGTATGTGGACAGAAGAAGAATACACCATGTATGGCGATTTCTATCAAATTAATGGAGCGCCGATGCTGCCTAAGCCTTTACATAGGGTAACAGTATTCCAAGGTGGTAACTCTAAGGATGCAAGACGTTTGGCAGGTAGAGTAACGGATGTGCTATTTATGAATGGCAATACTAATAAAGGCTTTAAAGAAATTATGGATGATTCGCATGCTTCTGCGGTAGAAAGTGGTAGAGATCCGAGTGAGCTTCAATTTGGTGCGAATGGTTTTTGTATTGTTCGCGACACCATGGAAGAAGCAACCGATACCTTGCGTGAAATTATCGTCAATGCTGATGTAGAAGCGGTTAAGGGTTTCGGTGAAGCGGTTAAGAATGCTGGACGATCCTCAGCAGAAGGTGAAGGCATGTGGGCGAATTCATCATTTGAAG
>JABDMD010000165.1 GCA_013001685.1 Gammaproteobacteria bacterium
TTATTAGGTAGCATGAGTTTATGTGGTTTTAGAGTTTGTGTGGCTAGAAGATAGCAGCTATCAGCTGTGCCAATATAAATGAATTTGCTTAAGGATTATGTAATTTTATCTTCTGGGATACAAAGCATAAAGAGATATAGTGCTTGAATTGGTGACTGAGAGGGAGTGGTTTAGATATAAGTAATCCAAATGATAAATGAACTGATCTTTTCTACTTGCTAATGCGATTAAGCAATTTATTAATCCGCTTGCAGAAAATTTAATCACTGCTGGTTAATCAGCTTTACATAAGGTATTCATTGGCTTTAGGTTGACTTAAGAAGTTGATCGGGCTTGCAGAATATCCATAAGCACCAGATTGTAATATCACAATGTAGTCACCCACTTCAGCTCTGCTTAGCTCAAGAGTATCGCCAAGAAGATCAAGAGGCGTGCAAAGTTTTCCAACTATATTTACAACTTCCGTAACTGGCGAGTTGATTTTATTTGCAATATAAACGGGAAAGTTTTTTCTATTTCTTTGACCTAAATTACCTGATGCTGCTAGTTGATGATGCATGCCGCCATTGGTAATTAAATAAGTTTTTCCTCTTGATATTTTTTTATCAACAATCTTGCAGACATAGATTCCAGCTTCGCCAACAATATATCGACCTAGTTCAACAATTGTATTGATTGGTTGTTCAGAGCGTATAGTTTCTATTGTAGGTGATAATGCCTGCATATTTTTTCCTACAGAATTTAGGTCTAATGGGGTGTGTTTTGAAAAGTAAGGGATGCCAAAGCCGCCGCCCATGTTGATGGTTTTAATGGGTTTGTTATATTCAGAAGTGAATTGTTTAACTAGCTCGATTGTTTTTCTTTGTGAAAAATTTATGGCTTCTGCGTCAAGTATTTGCGAACCGCTATATACATGGAAACCGTGTAGATCAATACACGAGTCTTTTACCCAATTTAGTAGCTCAGGGATTTGTTCAGCATCGATGCCAAATTGACTAGACCCACTTGCCATTTTCATACCCGCACGTTTTTGAGTGTAGGTGGGATTTATGCGTATCAGTACTGAAGGTTTGTGCATGGTTTCAGTGCCGATTTCATCCAGCCTAAGTAATTCAAGACTTGATTCAGCGCTGATTACAATATTGTTTTTTACTGCGATTTCTAATTCTTCATAACTTTTCCCTGGCCCGGTAAGGCAAATGCTTGAGCTATCTATACCCGTAGCAAGTGCTATCTTCATTTCTGCCATAGATGACACTTCAAGGCCATCCACATAGTTGGTAATGAAGCTGACTAGTGCTGGGAAAGGGTTGGCTTTAATCGAGTAATGAATCTTAATGTTTTTAGGAAGTGTGTCCCTAAGCAGTTTGATTTTTTCTGCAACAATTTTTTTCGAATATATATAGCAAGGCGGTTTGATTCCTGAATAATCTAGTTCTGCAATACTTTTGCCTGAAATGCATAAAGCATTATCACGAATTTCAAAAATATCTAAAGGGTTATAAGGCATTAAAAAAATGGATGAATATATTTATTTTCATCGAAGCTTGATTATAGATGAATTAAATCAAATTGTTACACTAAGCATTCAAGCGCATCGACTAGGTGAAATGAGGGTTGGTGGCTGTATTGATTCAAGGGCTATAGTTGCATTAATGGCTCAGCAAACTTTTTTAGTTTACATTTCTACAGCGAATTCAGAAATTCTGGTAACCAGCATAGTTGTAGTATTCTTCTTTGCTATATAAGGTAGAGCGTTATATGCAAAACCTCTATTCTGTAATGCATTACTGCGCCACCAAATTACATGCTTTATGAATAAAAAAACACTATCAGACTTACGCCAGCAAATTGATGCGGTAGATCGCCAACTGCTCAATTTTATAAGCGAGCGAGCAAATTTGGCCCAACAGATTGCCCAGGTAAAAGCTCAATCAGACGAGGGTGGTCTATATTATAGACCCGATCGAGAGGCGAGTGTGCTTAAAAGCGTACTTGAGCATAATCAAGGACCTCTCTCTGATGAGGAGATGGCAAGATTGATTCGTGAAATAATGTCAGCTTGTTTGGCGCTAGAGCAAAGATTGCAAGTGGCATTTTTAGGTCCATCAGGAACCTTTACTGAGGAAGCGGCATACAAACACTTCGGTCACTCTGTGCAAACGCTTGCAACCAATAGTATTGATGATGTGTTCCGCGAAGTTGAATCCGATAATGCCAATTATGGTGTGGTACCGATTGAGAATTCTACTCAAGGAATTGTGAACAGTACTTTGGATATGTTCTTAGAGTCTACGTTAAGTATTGTTGGTGAGGTGGAGTTGCGTGTGCATCAGCACTTATTGAGTAATGTGGAAAAGTTAGCTGACATCCAAGTTTTATATTCACATCAGCAATCCCTGGCGCAATGTAAAAAATGGTTGGAGACAAATTTGCCTGGCGTTAAACGTGTACCAGTGAGTAGTAATGCTGATGCAGCTAAACGTGCAGCAAGCGAAAAAAACGCTGCGGCAATTGCCAGCGAAACTGCGGCTTCTGTTTATGATTTATCGATACATAGTAAAAATATTGAAGACTCACCAGATAATACAACTCGATTCTTGATTATAGGTAAACAAGATGTTGAACCTACGGATGATGATAAAACCACATTGTTGATTTCTGCGCGCAACAAACCTGGTGCGCTTTATAACTTATTGCAGCCACTAGCAAAGAATAATGTAAGCATGACGCGAATTGAGTCTAGACCTTCGCACTGCGTGAATTGGGAATACGTATTTTTTCTCGATCTTGAAGGCCATATTAAAAACGACACCATCAAAAATTGTATAGCTGAATTAAAGGCTGAGGCAGATTTGCTTAAGGTACTTGGTTCCTACCCACGTGCTGTGTTGTAAATTTCTAATATCACTCTCTAATATAT
>JABDMD010000037.1 GCA_013001685.1 Gammaproteobacteria bacterium
AGGTAGCCTCGACTTGAAGCATATGCATCATCTCTCCTACACCAGGCATGACATCATCTGTAGTTAGTAATGTCGAACCATAGCTAATCATTTCTGCAACACTTCGCCCATCTCTTGCACCTTCTAATATTTCATCAGCGATAATGGCAGTTGCTTCAGGATAATTTAATTTCAATCCTCTACTTCTTCTTTTTCTTGCAAGTTCGGCTGCAGTGTAAATAGTTAAACGCTCTAATTCCGTTGGTGTAAGTAGCATGGTTTATCTCCGAATCTTTTAATAATAATATTTCAGTTTGCAAATAGCCTTGTTTCAGAATGCTCATGACGCATTGATGCAATGTCGGCAAAAGGGGTGAATGCATGAATCTCTTCTATAGCGGGAATGTGCCAAGTTAAAATCTCAGTAATTAATTGCCGAAATGTTGTTAAGCTTTTTTGACAATCTATATGGCCGACAATACCAAGTCGCAATGCAGCACCAAGAACTGAAACACAAAAATTATATGCGGAAAGCATTAGAACAGAATTACGAGATAACCCAAGTGACGCCCATATCAGAGCTTGGGTAATTGGCAAATGGCCTAGTGCTTTGCCTTCATTGCTAAGTTTTAGGTAATGCTCAGCGATAGGATTGTTTAATTGTTGATATGTAGTTAGTAGGGCAGATCCTAATCTCTTAGATCCCTCTCTTAGTTCACTCGATAGAGTCATGCATTCAACAAGTTTATCTATGGAAATAACTTGTTCGATATCATCTGCATGCACATATGTATGTGCTAAAACAACACGTTCAAATGGGCCCCATCTTTCAATCAATTGATTTTCAATAAATTGATTGAGTTCCACAGTTGATGTAATGACGTGGTCATTATTTAACATTTCTAAACCCCAAGAAAACGACACCGCGCCAGATGGGAAAAAGCTATCTCCGTGTTGCAAGAGAGTAAGTATTTGTTCTTCTTCAGTCATGAGTAATAAGCGTAATTTTATTTTGGTCAAAGAAATCTTTTAACCGATCAATGTATATTTCTTTAGGACTTTCAAGTGCAATATTAAGAAGTTCATTTTCAAACTTAACGCGCCAATGCATATTGCCAGCAAAGTAGCCAAGTTCAATAGCGCAAGGAACATCTTTAGGGCGTAGTGACAGCCATTGATCTTCAGCCATTTTTACTACGATTGCGCGATCATCTTCTAATAATAAAACGGCACCATTCGATAATTTGTTGTCACGAGATATTGTTACTGCACAATCTGTACCTTGATCTGTTTGAGCACGAAAACGTCGGCGCTGTAAATTTGCGTGATCTAAAACAATATATTCGACTTTATTATGGTGTGCTAAATCGTGAAGCTGACTCGATAGATTTGAATCATGTGAATGACCTAGCACTTTGTTAATTTGTATCATCTAAAAATTTTATAATTACTATTCAATAGACTATTGATTAAATAAAAAGCGAATATAAATGCACTTTAAAAGATGCGTTTTAGTATCAATTGTGCATATATATATTTCCAGGTTTTAATTCTGGTTATAAAATGATCAGTAAATTAAGCGTTTAAAGATTAAATTAATTAATGCTGATAGCATTTTATTTATCTATATATATACTATCAGTTAACTAACTATCAGTTAACTAAATTTAAATATAGTAAATAGCTTTTATTATAAATAACAATAAATATGGTTAGATTGTAAAAATAATATAGTGGTTACTTTAATTTGTTTTACGAAATTTTGCTCACACTAAATTCGCTAATGTGTGCAACTATTATGTAGCTTTTTACACGCTCTTATTTTCGCAATATTGATCAGATATGTGTAATAACGTAGAAATTAAATCCAAATAAACAAATATCTTGCCGTTTTATTTAATATTTTCTCAGAGGAAATGATATGAGCAAAAAAAACGAAAAAAAGTTGAACAAGAAGCAGCAAACAAGACGTAAAATATTAAAGGGCGTTGCAGCAGGTGCCGCGATTTCAGCATTTCCAGCGCCGTGGGTTAGGCGTGTTGATGCATCGGATAAAATTCTGTTAGGTGTACCTTCATCCTTATCTACTCCATATGGTGTTGCGGATGATCAAGATCATCTGAACGGGTCTATTCTTGCTCAGGAAGAAATCAATGCGGCGGGTGGTATTTTAGGCAGAGAACTGGAGCTTTTTGTTCCGGATGTAGACAAATTAAACCCTGAAAGTTGTAGACAAACCATTGCTGCGTGTATTGATAAGAAAGTGCATGCAATCTCTAATGCGTTTTTATTTGCACCTATTCCTGCTATGGATGAGTCCGCAAAATATAAATGTCCTTACTTACAAGGCAACACACAACGTAATGCAACCGAAGCATATAAAGCTGAGCCTGAAAAATACAGTCATGTATTACAAACGGATCCATCAGAAGTGAATTATGGTTGGACTTATCCGCTATGGCTTCAACAAATGGAGAAAGAGCAAGGTTGGAAACCTAAGAATAGAAAGATACATATTGTTGCTGAGCAAGTTGGCTATAACCAAACTATTCTTAAAGCAGCTAAAGAAGCCATTCCAAAATATGATTTTGAATTAGCCGAAGTGACCGATATTCAGTACCCAGTAAATGATTGGTCACCTGTAATGCAAAGGCTTAAAGAAGTGGATGCTGGTGCAATTATGATTGATCACTGGGTAGCTTCTGAATACGCAGCATTTTGTAAACAGTTTATTTCTGATCCTGTTAAAGATTCACTTGTCTATCTTCAGTATGGTCCATCACAACCCGAGTTTTTAGAGCTGGGTGGTCGTGCAACCGAAGGATTTT
>JABDMD010000026.1 GCA_013001685.1 Gammaproteobacteria bacterium
ATTATAAGGTATTTGATTGGTGCTTTTCCAAGTAGTTTTTCAACTTTGGTAAATGTTCTGTATACATATTATTCGATTCAGCATAAGCGATCAGTTCATTAGCATTGGCAACCGAAACTACAGATGCGTTTAACTCTTGCTCAACCTGTTTCACCGCTGACATACTAGTAGGAGTTTCATTTTGCTGGCCTCGTTCTTGACGGTCAAAAGCGATAACAACGCCCGCTATTTGACCTTGGGTCTTTGCAATAATCTCGGCAGCCTCATTTATAGCCGTACCTGCGGTAATGACATCATCAATAATAAGCACTTTACCTGTGAGCGGTGCACCTACAATCTGCCCACCATCACCATACTTTTTTACTTCTTTGCGATTGAAGGCATAGGGGTAATTTCTATTGTGATCACGTGATAAGGTCATGGCAACAGCAGCAACCAATGGGATCCCCTTATAGGCTGGACCAAATAACATATCGAAATCCAACTTGGAATCGACAATAGCCTGTGCATAAAAACCACTTAATTTATCTAATGCTGAACCATCATTAAATAAACCAGCATTAAAAAAATATGGGCTAACACGACCCGATTTAAGATTAAACTCACCAAATTGCAATACGCCATGTTCAACAGCAAATTGAATAAACTTAGTACTATTTTTCATGTGGATACTTTTATTATTGGATCTTTGCTAGTGTACTAAAAATAAAATTTATTTGATCTAATCCCATTTAACTATGCGCATCATTACTGTCAATGTAAACGGTATACGGGCTGCAGCTCGTAAAGGCTTTTTTGACTGGCTGCAAAAACAAAAAGCAGATGTAGTCTGTATACAAGAAACCAAAGCACAAATTCATCAGCTTGATGAAGACCCTATTTATTTTCCTAAGGGCTACCATTGTTATTATGTAGATGCCATTAAAAAAGGCTACAGTGGTGTTGCAGTTTATAGTAAACACAAACCAAATAAAGTGATTCGAAAATATGGCGATGATGAATTTGACACTGAAGGGCGCTACTTAGAATTACAGTTCGATAAACTTGCCGTAGTTTCATTATATGCTCCATCAGGCTCATCCAGCGAGGAACGGCAGCAAGCCAAGTTTCGTTTTATGGAAACTTTCATGCAGCATCTTAAGAATTTAAAACGTCGCCACAATGAATACGTTATCTGTGGTGACTGGAACATTGCACATAAAGAGATTGATTTAAAAAACTGGCGGGGCAATAAGAAAAATTCTGGATTTTTACCTGAGGAGCGTGCCTGGCTAGATACCTTATTTGATGAAGTTGGCTATATAGATGTATTTCGCGAGCTCAATCAAGAAGAAGATCAATACACATGGTGGTCCAATCGCGGGCAAGCTTGGGGCAAAAACGTAGGTTGGCGTATTGATTATCATATCGCTTCACCTAAGCTAAATAACATCGCCAAAAAAGTTTGCATTTACAAAGATGAACGCTTTTCTGATCACGCTCCGCTCACTATTGATTACAATTATAAAATTTGACTACTAAAACAGAACAAATTTCTTGGTCTGAGGCATTAAAGGTTTATAAACAGCCTAAAGTCATCGCCATGTTGTTTCTTGGGTTTTCAGCAGGCTTACCCTTGTTTTTAGTTTTCGGAACACTTTCCATTTGGTTGAGAAGAGAGGGTATCGATCGCAGCACTATCGGTTTTGTCTCTTGGGTAACATTGCTATATGGCTTAAAATTTTTATGGGCACCTCTCGTTGACCGATTACCACTCCCTATATTAACCACATGGCTTGGTCAAAGACGAAGCTGGATGTTGTTAGCTCAAATCGGTGTATTAGTTGGCTTATTGATGATGGCAAGCACTACCCCAAGCACACACTTAACCACTCTGGTTGTTGCAGCATTAATAGTCGCATTTTCATCAGCCACGCAAGACATCAGTATTGATGCATGGCGCATTGAAGCAGTGTCTATAAATCTGCAGGGTGCCATGGCTGGTACCTACCAGTTAGGTTATCGACTTGGTTTAATTTTAGCAGGTGGTGGTGCAACTATCATCGCTGGCAGCTCTTCGTGGAACACTGCATATTTTATTATGGGTTGTTCGATGCTTGTTGGAATGATAACGACATTCATTATTACAGAACCTGAAAGAAAAATTGGTGAGCAAACCTGGGAACAAGAACAACGGGTAGTAAAGTTTTTAGAAGGCCCATCCAGATTACCAGATGGTTTACGTAATATTATTGCTTGGTTTATAGGTGCAGTGGTTTGCCCCTTTGTTGATTTTTTTGCGCGCAACGGTACAGCGGCAATCTTAATTTTGTTATTTATCGGCCTATTTCGCATCAGTGATATCACTATGGGAGTCATGTCTGGTCCACTTTATGTAGACATGGGTTTTACTGACACACAGATTGGTTTAGTTTCAAAAACTTTTGGAATAGCTATTACCATTTTTGGGGCACTTCTTGGTGGTGTACTGGTGATGCGTTATGGGATTATTAGAATGTTAATAATTTCAGCAATATTAGTCGTTTTAACAAATTTACTTTTTGCATGGCTTGCAACACAAGGACCAGAAATTGCTTTACTGGCATTAGTTATCACTGCAGATAACTTAAGTGGGGGCATTGCAGGTTCTGCTTTTATCGCATATTTATCCAGCCTCACAAATCGTGCCTATACTGCTACACAATATGCCTTGTTTAGCTCTTTAATGTTGCTACCAGCTAAATTTATCGGTGGTTTTTCAGGCACAATCGTTGATGACCATGGGTATATATACTTCTTTATCTATGCAGGTTTATTGGGAATTCCTGCAATCTTGCTCGCGACGTATTTATGGCGTAAAAATGATGTTTTATTTGAAACAAAAACAGTAACAGAGAGTCAAATTACCAGATAATATTCCCGGAGTCAGTTATGAAGTTTAAATTGTTAACTATTACGTTTTTTACAATTTTGCTAACAGGAAGTTTACAAGCAGGCTGGTTAGATAAAGCTAAAGATTTATTAAATGAGTCAGGTGTTACCTCTTCAGGTACAGCAAGTAGCCTAACAGATGGCGAAATTTCTTCTGGTCTTAAAGAAGCTCTACGCGTTGGTTCAGACCTAGTTGTTAATCAACTAGGCGCTACAGATGGCTTTAACGCTGATCCTAACATTCATATTCCACTGCCCAATAGCTTAAAGAAAGTGCAATCCACTTTAGACAAAGTGGGCATGAGTGGCATGTTAGATGATTTAGAAACACGCTTGAATCGAGCGGCAGAGATTGCTACACCTAAAGCAAAGGAATTATTTTTTAATGCTATCCAAGCAATGACGCTAGATGACGCTCGTAACATTCTAGCTGGAGAAAATGATGCGGCAACACGTTATTTTCAATCAAAAATGACTCCAGACTTAGTTAAAGAATTTACACCGATAGTAAATGATAGTTTGGCAGAAGCTGGGGCGATTAAAAGTTACGACAACGCAATAGGCCAATACAAAAAGCTTCCTTTAGTGCCTGACGCAAAAGCTGATTTGAGCAGTTATGTAGTTGAAAAAGGTATGGATGGAATTTTTCATTACTTAGCAGTTGAAGAAGCCAAAATTAGAACCAATCCTGTTGCTCGTACAACAGATTTATTAAAAAAAGTATTTGCTAAATAATTAGAGTTTAAGGAATGATTTCAATGGGTGTGCCGTCTTCAACGGCTTCCCATATTTCATCCATTTCATGATCTTGTACGGCAATACAGCCTTCAGTCCAATCATCTTGATTAAATAAAAGTTTAGTTTTCTCAACCCAGCTAGTTGGTTGGCCATGAATCATTATCGCACCGCCCGGAGAATCGCCGCGCTCACGTGCATCACGATGATCTGACTTACTGGGGTAAGAAACATGAATCGAGCGGTAGAACTTACTATTTGGGTTACGCCAATCTAAGGTGTAGATGCCTTCCGGAGTACGCGAATCCCCTTCACGTGATTTATGCCCATCGGGCTGTTTACCTAGCGCTATTCTGTAGGTTTTTAAAATTTCACTACCACGATAAAGATATAGCTTGCGTTCAGCTTTTTTAACCACTACGTAGTCCGCTTTATCGATAGTCATAGCATCAGTCGATGCAAAAACCAAACTGCTTAAAAATATAGTCATGCAACAGATGAGGCAAAAACTTATATGAATTAAACGTTGCAGACTAAATAGTTTATTCAAGGTTGCACTCTCTTATAAATGCTTGAAAACAGAAAGTGTGGCAAACCATATTGCCAACCCATAAATTTTACGGCTGACTACGCTTGCTTTTAACCCATTTCAGGATAGGCTCCCACATTTCACGGTCGAGCTCGGTTGCAGCGGGTGCCATTTCAAAAATACCTAATCCTCGCTCAGCAGCTTTAATGTAATTTTGACTATCCCGAAGCATGGTTAAAAACGGTATGCGTTGCTTACTAAGGAAGTCATCCAGTTCCCAGTAGATGTTTGTATAGTCACGAGAGCGATTTGCAACAAGTGCGAGTTTTGCTCTTTTGCGCTGAACAGGTGCTGATTTTTTTATTTCCGCGATGAATCCACTCACAGCGCGCATATCAATAGGCGAAGGAAGTACTGGGATAAGGATAGTTTGGGCTTTATTCAACATTTTGCTAAGATCGCCGCCGTGCATTCTGGCAGGAGCATCATGAATTACAAAATCTGTATTTCGCTTAGGGCGTTTTGCGCTTTTTTTATAAGCAGCAATGCCTTCAATTGGCGGGCGGGCGGAGGAACGTGATGCTAGCCAGTCCATGCTACTACCTTGTTGGTCATAATCCATTAACACTACTTTCTTATTCTGCGTGGCAAAGTAAGAAGCTAAATTCGTCGCGATGGTGGATTTTCCAGAACCACCCTTAGAATTAATCACCATAATGTTGCGCATTTTATAAACACCTCACGTATGTGGATTGGTAAACGAAGTTTGTCTTAACCGCAGCTCTCTGCCAAGTACCAATAGTTTACATACCCTTCGATACATTTTTTCTTGGACTAGATAAATAGTGCTTCAATTAACATTCGCCTAAGGTTTTTTTCATAACAAGATAGTTTTGCTTATGGCTAGCCTAAGGGTAATCAAGATGTTGGGAGGGGTTAAAGCTTCTGATCGAATAAGTTAATAAGATTAAGCATCAATATAGGCACATTTCTAGAAGTTAGCTTATATTTCATGAATAATCTTGCAAGTTAGCTACATAAACTCAGCAATAACAGGGGCGTGATCAGACGGTCTCTCATTACTTCTAGGGGCTTTATCAACCACGCTGAAGCTGCAACTTGCCTCCAATGCAGTGCTGGCAAGTATGAGGTCGATCCTCAAACCATGATTTCGCCGAAATCCTGCAGCACGATAATCCCACCAGCTAAAGGTATTATCCTCTTGATCGAACAATCTAAAGGTGTCAACAAAACCCAAGTCGGTAATTGCTTGTAGTGCTGAACGTTCTTTATCGCTACATAAAATTTTACCCTGCCAAGCTTCAGGGTCATATACATCAGCATCTTCCGGAGCAATATTGAAATCGCCTAACACCACATAGTTTGGATAATTTTTTAGGTCTTTTTTGATATATGCAGTGACCTTTTTCAACCAATCTAATTTATATTCGTATTTATCAGAGCCTACTTCTTTACCATTTACTACATAAAGATTCAGTACGCGAACATCATCAACTGTTACTGCGAGAATTCTGCGTTGTGGATCATCCAAAGAATTAATGTCCTTTACAACATCTCTGCCCTCTTGCTTGGACAATACAGCAACCCCATTGTAAGTTTTTTGCCCTGAATATTGCACTTGGTAACCTACCTGTTGAATTTCTTCAGCTGGAAAATCTTTGTCCGCCATTTTAGTTTCTTGCAAAGCCAGTACATCAACCGGGTTATCTTCCAACCATTCCAAGACCTGCGGCAAACGCACTCTTAATGAATTCACATTCCATGAAGCAATTTTCATAATATTTGATAATTAAACGTGCCTGCTTACATACATCGACTTTTTATTTAAGACTAAATCCATGCAATCGTTTTTTCATGCGCCATGAAGAAAGTTTTATGCCCAGCAAAAAGCCAGCTATTATTAGTCCTAGAGGTAAACCAATTAATATCCATATTTTGTTTTCATAATAAAGCCTTATCTTAGACCCTCCGACTTGCGCGTGAGACGAGATATTTGCAACTTTGATCGTTTGTGTGCTCCCAGAGTTAGCGATTTGTTTTTGCAGCTTCTGATTTATTTCTTGTTCTTTTGCTAGAGCAGTTTGCAGCTCAGAAATTTTATTGGTTTCAGATTCGTTACCTATGACCGTAGCAATGTCTTGCACACCGTTTTTTAACGTATCAATCTCAGTTTCTAATTCTTTATTTTTTTCACTAACTGAATAATAAAGTAATTTTGCAGGTGGTTCTTCTACTAAAAATGCAGACTTCACCCAACCTACTGTACCGTCATAAGTTGTAACTTGACTGAAACCACCTTGAGTTGCGAATACCTCAACTGAATCTCCACTATCTATAGTTTGAAGCACATCACTATCAGCGCTTGCATTGGAATATACCCGCAGTTGCAAAGAGTCGGTTACATAGGCAAATTCCTGCGCAAACGATGATGTATTAAAAATAAAAAGTAAAACTAGTATGTTGAAACAGTTTTTCATTGATAGGCATTATGCCTCAACTATGTTGCTTTTAGTTACTTGATAAAAAATCAGATTTGCGCATCAAAATGTACCAATTATTTTTAAGAAAATACTAGCAATAAAGACCACAAACAAAATCGCCAGGCCAGCAGAAAGAATGCGGTTTTTCCGTGACATATGTATTTCTGATTTTGAAGAGAGTAAAAAAGGTTGATATTTTTTTGTTAGTGGTTTTTTCAAAACATGCATGCGCTTTGGTAAAGGATTTGATAGCTGATGCTTAATTACAGCTTGTTTCGCATCTTTGCGTGCTTGTTCCCATTCCTCTAAGTCTATTTGCCCATCGCTATTTTTATCGTAACTAGCTAACTTTTCTTTATCTCGTTTTAATACCCGTAAATATGCCCTTGCAGCATCTTTAAGATTATCTTCATGACCGGTTCCGAGCGAATTATATTCACCAATCGCATAAAGAGATTCATATTGATCTAATCGCTGCTCGTTATAACGATATTTCTGGCCGGTTTGAAAAATAGCGCCTCCTAATACTTCAAGCGGTGATGTGTGTGTCACAGGACTTATACGTTTTGACCCGTACCAAGTGTTTGATGAACTAGGTGTCACTTCTGCGCCTTGTGGATCAATTACACATGCGCCAGTGTCATCTTCTAATAAAAATAAATCATCGCTCACACCGCCATCAATACGCCGCCACTTTTGCTTTGAGTGTTGAGCATATTCTTCTACTGAGAATGAATACCATACACAAGGTTGCCCACTTAGTGGTGCATGAATCTCAGGTCCATCCATCCATTTTGCTGTGCCATAAAGCTCAACGTAGCCCTGAGAGCAAGAACGAATTTTTGAGGTGGGCATATCTTCGATTAAGCGCGCCCGATGAAACATGCGTAATGAAGCCAATAAACATATGCATGCGCCGACAAATAGTGCAATTAGTAAAAACCAGTCACCACTACTAAAGCGAGACAATTCTTGCACGAAAGAATTAAGTAGAAGTTATTTGAGAATGGATATTTTAATTAAACAATACTTTTACATCTACATCTTGAGTTTCGGTCTCTGCAAACTCTAGCAATTCAAATGGTTTGAAGGCCATCGCTCTTGCCACAATTAAATCTGGGAATTGCTCAATACGAACGTTATTGCGATTTACACTTTCATTATAAAACTCACGGCGATCAGCAATAGAATTTTCTAAGCCTGAAATTCTTTCTTGTAGATGTCGAAAAGTTTCGTTAGCTTTTAACTCAGGATAATCTTCTGCTACAGCAAATAAGTTGCCCAATCCCATACGTAACATACCCTCAGCTGAACCGAGTGCATTCATGTCACCGGATTGTTGTGCGTTAGAAACTCTTGAGCGAGCTTCCATTACTTTGGTTAAAGTCTCTTGCTCAAAGCCCATGTATTGTTTACATACTTCAACCAGTTTTGGTATCTCATCATGGCGTTGTTTCAACAACACATCGATATTTGACCATGCCTTACTTACCGCATGTTTCAAGTTAACCAAGTTGTTATAAATGACAATGAAGTAGCCAGCCAGAACAACAATTATGGCTAGAAAAATGATGCTACCGATTCCCATGTGTGGCTCCCTAGGTGTTTAGATTGAAATTTTCAACTACATACAATAAATATGGGAGGTATTTTCTTTAAAATCAACAATCTATGCTAGCAAAACGATGACTAGCGCTGATTTAATTCTGATTAGCTAATTAATGTCAGATGTTTATGGGCTAATTTGCTAAACGTCGATATTTGTTGCGGACAATGCATTTTGTTCAATAAAGTCACGGCGCGGTTCAACCTGATCGCCCATTAATGTTGTAAAAACTTCATCTGCTGCAATTGCATCTTCAATTTTTACTTGCATCATGCGTCGCACTTCTGGGTCCATCGTGGTTTCCCAAAGTTGATCAGGGTTCATTTCACCCAGGCCTTTATAGCGTTGAATAGTTTGCCCACGCTTCGCTTCATCCATCAACCAAGCCATCATTTCCACAAAATTTTGACTTTCAAGTTTGCGTTCACCGCGTTGAATGAACGCACCGTCTTCTAACAAACCATCCAGCTGGTTGGCAAAGTTACGTAACAATTTAAAATCTGCAGAAGTAAAATAGTCTTCGTTATATACATCGTCTTTAGCTTGGCCATGCACCCACTTCACCATGATGAGTTGTGCAGGGGTGTTATCCCAATCTTCTGTAACTGTATATTTAGTTCCTGCGGTTTGTTGCTCATTTAGTTGTTCAGCCAACGCGTTAAACCACTTACTAAGTGCAATACGTGATTTTTTATCTTCGGTTGATTCAATATCCGGTGCAGGCGTATGTAACATTGCATGCAGCACATCGTTTTCATGTGTGCGACTGAGTCTTTGTATTGCCGACATAGCAACCACATGACTTTTGCTTAACTCTTCTAGCGCATTGCCAGATATGGGTGGCGCTTTTGCATTAACGTGTAAACTCGCGCCTTCCAATGCTTGCTGTAATAAATTCGCATTCAGTTCTGCATCATCTTTAATATACGTTTCTTGTTTGCCTTTTTTAACTTTGTATAACGGCGGCTGGCCAATATAAATATAGCCACGCTCAATCAGCTCGGACATTTGTCGATAAAAGAATGTTAGTAACAAAGTGCGAATGTGCGAACCGTCTACGTCAGCATCGGTCATGATAATAATACGGTGATAACGAAGTTTATCTGGATCGAATTCTTCTTTACCAATGCCGCAGCCTAGAGCGGTGATTAGAGTACCCACCTCAACAGAAGACAACATTTTGTCAAAGCGCGCCTTTTCAACATTTAATATTTTTCCTTTCAAAGGCAATATTGCTTGCGTGTGTCGATCGCGTGCTTGTTTTGCGGAGCCACCTGCTGAATCGCCCTCCACTAAAAACAGTTCAGACAAGGCTGGATCCTTTTCTTGGCAATCCGCTAACTTGCCTGGCAGACCTGCAACATCTAGTGCACCTTTACGGCGTGTCATTTCACGCGCTTTTCGTGCCGCCTCACGTGCACGAGATGCTTCTACAATTTTGTTAACAATCGCTTTTGCCTCTGCCGGGCTTTCCATTAAGAAATCTTGCAGTGCTTCAGATACTGCGGAGTCAACTACACCCTTCACTTCTGACGAAACAAGTTTGTCTTTAGTCTGTGAAGAAAATTTTGGATCTGGGACTTTAACCGACAACACTGCGGTAAGTCCTTCGCGTGCATCATCGCCAGTCATGGTAATTTTGTATTTCTTAGCAATGCCTTGCTTTTCGATGTACTGATTAAGAGAGCGTGTAAGTGCTCCGCGCAAACCAGCCAAGTGAGTTCCGCCATCGCGTTGAGGAATGTTATTGGTAAAACAAAAAATATTTTCTTGGTAAGAATCATTCCACTGCAAAGCTACCTCAATGCCCATGTCTTGGCGCTGAGTATCTACATAAATGACCGTATCGTGCAGTGGTGTTTTCTTTGTGTTGAGGTGTTCTACAAATGCTCGGATGCCGCCATCATATTGAAATATATCACTTTTTTCTGATCGCTCGTCTTTTAACTTGATGCATACACCGGAATTTAGGAAAGACAATTCGCGCAAGCGCTTAGCCAAAATATCGTAGTGATACTCGGTATCACCGAAAATATCAGGGCTGGGTGTAAAACGTATTGAAGTTCCAGTTTTATCAGTTTTCTCTCCCTGCTCCAACGGATGTTGTGGCTCACCCAGTTGATATTCTTGCTGGTGGCTATAGCCATTGCGATTGATTCTAAGGACCAATTTCGATGACAGCGCATTTACTACTGAAACGCCTACACCATGCAGACCGCCTGATACTTTGTAAGAGTTATCATCAAATTTACCGCCCGCATGTAATACGGTCATGATTACTTCTGCAGCTGAGCGATTCTCTTCTTCGTGCATATCTACCGGAATTCCGCGGCCATCATCTGATACGGAAACCGATCCATCGGCATGGATGGTTACCTGGACGTCGCTGCAGTGGCCTGCTAGAGCTTCGTCAATGGAGTTATCCACCACCTCAAAGACCATATGATGTAAGCCTGTACCGTCATCGGTATCACCAATATACATGCCCGGTCGTTTGCGAACTGCTTCAAGTCCTTTTAGGACTTTAATATTGGTGGAATCGTAGGAGGTTTCTTTGGGCTTTTTCGGGTCGTCTAACATTATGTTTCTTATGTGTTGTATAAGCGCTGCATTATACCAAGCCTTTAGCTCAAGGGCTTGCATAATGGCTACTGTTCGAGAGAGATATATTCGTTACTTCACTGGATTACAAACGCCCTGTTTCACGTGAAACACCTTAGTGTCTTCCCATCCATTTAAATTGATCTGATCCAATTCAATGGCGGTAATAAAAACCTGGCAACCGAGTGTTTGTAATGCCGAGATTAATGCATTGGCATGTTGCTGATCCAGCTCTGCACGAATGTCGTCTAATAACACCACACACTTTTGTTCACTGTAACGCTGAATATGATCTATTTGCGCCAAGAGCAAACTTGCAGCTATGAGTTTTTGCTGCCCACGTGATGCAGCAGCTGCGGCTTCCTGCTGATTTAAGAAAATTTTAAGGTCTGCGCGATGTGGTCCGCATCGCGTCGTTTTACTGAGAAGCTCTTGGTTGTGCACTTCTAGTAATGCAGCCTCCAAACTAAGCTCTTCGGACCAACCTCGATGATAATTTAAACTAATTTCGCATTCTGGTAGCAAAATACTTACAAATTCGGAGAAAATAGGGCTAATTTCTTGAAAAATCTCCGATCTTGCAATATTTACCATTTCTCCCATAGTGCTCAGCTGCTTTGTCCATACTAAGAGCTCACCTGCACTTGCGTTATTCCTCAATACAACATTGCGTTGACGCAAGCATTTCGAGTACTCACGCCAATTTTGAAGAAATAATGGTTTCACGTGAAACGCCGACCAATCTATATAGTTTCGACGTTGCAACCCGCTGCCTTGAATAAGCTGGTGTGTATCTGGATGCATGCTCAGCACAGGTAAATAACTGGCATGCATAGAGATAGAGGTCACCTTTTCCTGATTACAATGCAACGTAGTCTGCCGAGACGATTTTTGGACGCCTAGGTGGGTTGTCTGCTCTGTGCTATTAACTTTTCCGCTGACAATAAGTTCTTCAGTATCTTTACGTAACAGAGAGGTTGTTCGCCGCTCTCTAAACGAGCGACCACGACTAAGAATATCTATTGCTTCTAGAATACTGGTTTTGCCTGCGCCGTTTTCTCCAATAAATAAATTTGCATCCGCAGCAAAAGAAACATCTAGTTGTTCAATGATTCTTAGATTTTGAATCAGGAGAGACTGTAGCGCCAAGGTAATTGGCCTATAATGAATTAGAGGCGCATCGGCATTACGACGTAGCGGCTCGCTTGGCTTTCGGGTGAAACAATTAATGCACTGCTATTAGCGTCTTGGATTATAACTTCCACTTTGTCAGACTCGATTGCGTTCAATACATCCAATAGATAGACAACATTAAAGCCGACTTCTAGGCGTTCGCCTGTATATTCAATTTCAATTTCATCTTCAGCTTCTTCATGCTCGGGATTATGTGCTTGAATAACCATAATATTGTTATCAAGAATCAAGCGGATGCCTTTATATTTTTCATTCGATAAAATAGAAGCTCTTGCAAGTGCTTGTTTAAGAGACACTTTATCTATCTTTGCGCGATTGTCACTTTCTTCTGGCAGTACGCGTTGATACTCAGGAAAACGTCCATCGATCAGCTTGGAAGTAAATTGTAAATTAGCTAGATTGACCCGCAGATGGTTTTTTCCAATCGATACCGTAATTTCATTTTCTTCATTGCTTAGTAGTCGCAATAATTCTTGTACTCCTTTACGAGGTAAAATTATTTGTCGTGAGCCCTCAATATCAGATTTATGGTCTAGCTGGGATAGCGCAAGCCGATGTCCATCCGTTGCAACCGTACGAATTTGTCCAGCATCCAGTTCTAATAGTAGTCCATTTAAGTAATAACGCACATCTTGTTGCGCCATTGCAAATGCAGTCTTTTCAATTAGGGCTTTAAATTCACCTTCTTTAATCAAAACATTTTGATCTAGTTCTAGATCATCGATAGTTGGAAAATCATCTGCGGGTAGGGTGGCTAAGGTAAAACGACTACGGCCCGAGCTTACTTTAATTTTTTCATTGGAAGAATTAATTGCAATTTTGGCCTGATCAGGTAATGAACGACAGATATCTAGTAACTTTCTAGCAGGTATAGTTGTTGCGCCATGATCTTCGATTTCCATATCTAAACTAGCTACCAATTCAACCTCTAAATCCGTCGCAGTAATAGAAAGATTTTGGTCACCACCTCGGATCAGCAGATTGCTTAATGCAGGCATAGTTTGTCTACGCTCTACTGCTCCAATAATTTGTTGAAGTGGTTTTAGAAGGACTTCACGTGTTATAGATAACTGCATATTATATATATTTAGTTATTGTTATAGAGTAGCTAATTTTCTGTGGATATTGTCAATTTATTCTTATAATACAATATCTTAGTTAGATATTGCTTGGGTAAAAACAGTTCAGTAAAGGCACTTTAACACTGAATGCAACAGGCATAAGTCTTAGGTAAATATTCTATTTAAACTATATCACCTTTTATGCACAGCTCATCAACATATCTAGCTACCAATATCAGTTACTCAGGGTTCTAAGTAAGTTTATATAGTCATCGTTAATACGCATATCGCCTTCGCGTAAGCTGGCTACTTTTCTGCATGCGTGCAAAACCGTTGTATGGTCTCTTCCTCCAAAAGCATCACCGATCTCAGGTAAACTATGGTTGGTTAATTCTTTGGCTAATGACATAGCAATTTGTCGTGGTCGAGTAATCGAACGACTACGCCTTGCAGAAAGCAGATCAGAAACGCGAATTTTAAAATACTCTGCTACGGTTTTTTGAATATTATCAATGGTGACTAACTTATCTTGCAGTGCAAGCAAGTCATGTAATGCTTCCTTGGCAAATTCAAGCGTGATAACTGACCCAGTAAATTGTGCGTTAGCAATAACTCTTCGCAAAGCACCTTCTAGCTCACGAATATTAGAGCGGATACGCTTACCAATAAAAAAAGCAACTTCATTGGGAAGTTCTACATTTAACAACTCTGCTTTACGCTGCATAATCGCAACGCGTGTTTCTAGTTCTGGTGGCTCTATCGCCTGAGTTAGGCCCCAACCAAAACGAGATTTCAGTCTTTCTTCTAAGCCCTCAACTTCTTTGGGGTAGCGGTCGCAGGTTAAAATTACCTGGCTCTGTAATTCAAGCAGAGTGTTAAAGGTGTGAAAAAACTCTTCTTGAGAACGCTCTTTTCTTGCGAAGAATTGAATGTCATCAATGAGTAAAGCATCTACAGTGCGGTAAAAACGTTTAAATTCACTAATTGCATTATGCTGTAACGCTTTCACCATATCGGCAACAAAGCGTTCCGAGTGTAAATATAAAATTTTTGCACTTGGGTTTTGTACCAACATTTGATTGCCGATGGCGTGCAGAAGGTGGGTTTTTCCAAGACCAACGCCACCATAAATTAGCAGTGGGTTATAGGCGGTTCCAGGATGACCGGCAACCTGTAAAGCTGCAGCTTTTGGTAGTTGGTTGGATTTGCCTTCAACAAAGGTATCAAAGGTAAAGTTTGGATTTAAATTGTGACTAAAGTTTTGCAACTTGGCTGAAGTTGCACTTACCGCTTGAATCTTTTCCACTTCTTCATTTGTGGAACTAGTTTGTATGGCGTGTTCACTGCTGCCGATTTCAAGTGTTACGGGTCTAGTCGCTGCTTCCTTGCTAGTCCCCACCAATTCATCAATTCTAGGTAGAAAATTATCTTGCACCCAATCCAATACAAAGCGGTTCGGAGCCAGCAATGTGAGCCTGCCATTTTCTTCTATGGCATGTAAGGGACGGATCCAAGTGTTAAGTTGTTGCTCAGATAATTCTGATTCAAGCTTATGAACACACGATTTCCAGAGAATACTAGTCACGCATCTAACTCCAGTATGCTTATAATGGTTAAGAAATTGTTATAGGGGTAGATCAGTCTATCCAGTAATAGGATTGTTATCCACTGTTTAATATCAGACAATAATCGTTGACAAATGTAAGTAGCGCGACTATTTTTGCGCACCTTATTAGGTAATTATCCTAAGCCTCTAATTTAGAGAGGAACACAGGAAGTTAGAATAATTAAATCTAGTGAAAGATTAAGTTTAGAAAATTTAAAGTTGAAATAATATGAAACGTACATATCAACCTAGCAATTTAAAACGCGCACGCACACACGGGTTTAGAGCTAGAATGAAAACAAAAGGTGGTCGTGCAGTAATCAATGCTCGTCGTGCACGTGGTCGCGCTCGCCTCTGTCCGTAACGCGCCCATAATTTTTTGTCAGATAACTTAGTAGAAGAAGACTTTTCGTTTAGACTTCGAGACCGATTACAGAACGCAAGTCAGTATACTCGAATCTTTGATCAGGCAACGAAATCGAGCAGTGAATTTTTTACCATACTATCTAGAGAAAATAACGTAGCTCACCCACGTTTAGGTATTGTTATCGCGAAGCGCCGAGCAAAACGCTCAGTAGATCGAAATATAATAAAAAGAATTATTCGCGAAAGCTTTCGTTTAAATAAAGCAACATTGCCGGCAAGAGATTTTATTGTGATTTTAAAACGCCCAATAAAAGTCATTAAGCGCCCTAATCTTAGACTGCAAATGGAAACGCTCTGGAAGCAATACTAAAAATATGCGTGCAGTAATCACTAAACTACTAATCACCTTAATTAAGGCTTATCGCTTAGTACTTAGCCCATGGTTAGGACAACAATGCAGGTTTCATCCGACCTGTTCGCAATATGCATTACAAGCGGTTGAGCAACATGGTCCTTATCGTGGAAGTTGGTTGGCAGTGAAACGTCTTGCTTCATGTCACCCTTGGCATGAGGGCGGCATTGATCATGTACCAGAAAACCACGCGCACAAATAAGCATGGAAAATCAAAGATTCTTTTTATATATAGCGCTAGCTTTTTTGCTGTATATCATCTGGCTAACTTGGCAACAGGAACAAGCGCCGGCACCGGTTGCACAACAAGATTCGATACAGCAACAAAACGATGAAATAGATACTGGAATAGTTGATGAGAATAATTATGAAAATTCTGATGATCTACCAGATACATTAGATGCTTCACAAACAAACAATGTTGCAACTAATATTGCTAATGAATTTGCGATACAAAACAAAAGCGAAAAAGTACATGTACGCACAGATGTTCTAGATGTAATCATCGATACTCGCGGTGGCGACATACGTCAAATTGATTTACCAACTTATCCAGTGTCTTTGCAAAAAAAAGATCAGGCATTTCGATTAATGTTTAGCGAGAACAATACTTATATCGCGCAATCGGGATTACGCCATGACAAAATTAATGGTCAAGCAGTTAGCGGAGTTGCGCCTACTCATCATGAAATTTACCGCGCAGAGCAAACAGAGTATCTGTTGAATGATGGTAGTGACGAACTTGAGGTAAAATTATTATGGAGCGGTAAGAATGGCATCACTGTGGAAAAGGTATTTACCTTTTACCGCAACTCTTTTGTATTCGATGTTAAGCACCGAGTAATTAATCAGGGTAATACAAGCTGGGTGGGCCGACAGTATCAACAATTACGCCATAGCCCGATTTCTGAAGAACGTAGTTGGTTGCGTTTACCTACTTATACAGGAACAGCTTATTTTGACGGCGCATATCACAAACATAAATTTAGTGATGTAGAAGATGAACCTATCAATATGCAAGTGGATGGTGGCTGGGTGGCCGTGCTGCAACATTATTTTGTTTCTGCATGGATTCCGGAGAAAGAAGAACAAAATCGTTTTTATAGTAAAGTTGTAAAAGCTGCGGGCGAAGATCAGTTATTAATTGGAATGTTGTCGAATGCACAAACGGTTGAGCCGAATACTAGTGCTGAATTTAACCGTCGCTTATATGCAGGACCTAAGATTCAAGGCGAGATGAAAGAGATCGCTAAGGGATTAGACCTAAGTGTTGACTACGGCATGTTCTCAATCATTTCCAAACCTTTATTTTGGTTGTTGCAATGGTTTCACAAATTGGTGGGCAACTGGGGCTTAGCGATTATTTTAGTCACAGTTGTAGTCAAACTTATTTTTTATAAGTTATCTGAAACCAGTTATAAATCTATGGCACGAATGCGCAAGCTGCAGCCGAGAATAAAAGCTTTGCAAGAGCGATTTGCTGACGACAAACAAAAACTTGGCCAGGCTACCTGGGAGTTGTACCGCAAAGAAAAAGTTAACCCAGCAAAAGGTTGTTTGCCTATCCTTATTCAAATGCCGGTGTTTTTGGCCTTGTATTGGGTATTAATAGAAAGTGTTGAACTAAGGCAAGCACCGTTTATGTTATGGATACATGACCTTTCATTACGGGACCCAATTTTTGTTTTGCCGTTTTTAATGGGTATAAGCATGTTTGTGCAATTTAAATTAAACCCAGCACCGCCTGATCCCATGCAAGCAAAAATATTTGCCATGATGCCGATTATGATGACAATCTTTATGGCGTTTTTCCCAGCGGGTTTAGTGTTGTACTGGTTGGTGAATAATATTTTGTCGATTATTCAGCAATATGTAATTACTAAACGTATAGAAAAAGAAGCATTTTAAAAAGGGCGAGCATTTGCCCAAAAAAACCACTCAAGCAATCGAACAACAAGAATCGATCTGTGCGCTTGCCACACCTGCCGGCAAAGGGGCTTTAGCTATCGTGCGTTTATCGGGTAAAGATGCGCATGCTATTGCGAAAATAATTACACATAAACCTTTAACACCTCGCAAAGCTCACTATACAAATTTTTATGATTGTGATGATGGAGTAATCGACCAAGGGCTGGCGATTTATTTTCAAACACCAGCTTCTTTCACAGGTGAAGATGTAATTGAGTTTCACTGCCATGGCAATCCCTTAGTGGCAGACCTATTGCTTAAAACGCTTTGTTCTTTAGGCGCACGCCTAGCTACTCCTGGCGAATTTAGTTTGCGTGCTTTTTTAAACAATAAAATAGATTTAACCCAAGCTGAAGCTATTGCGGATTTAATTAATAGCACAACGGAACAAGCTGTGCGTACCGCAACACGATCCATGCAAGGCGCGTTTTCACGACGTGTTGAAGAAGTGCTTGCTCAATTAACACAGGTGCGCATGCACATTGAAGCACACTTAGATTTTCCTGATGAAGAGATTGATCGACAGCAATGTGAGCAGCTTGCATCATTGTTAAGGTTACTAAGCAATTATTTAAATGAATTATTACAACAAGCAAAATTAGGTGAGCGTTTACAAACTGGTGCAACGATTGCAATTGCCGGTAAGCCTAACGTAGGTAAGTCCAGCTTACTAAACGTTATGGCGCAAAGTGATGTGGCCATTGTTACTGAGATTCCAGGCACTACACGTGACCCACTTAGTGCAGATATTGAAATTCAAGGTATTGCCGTACGCTTGATTGATACGGCGGGCTTGCGTGACACCAAAGATATTGTTGAGGCTAAAGGTATTGAACGAGCGCAACAAGCATTAGCTCAAGCAGATCTTATTTTGTGGCTTACAGATGTAAGTAGCGAAGATTCTCAATTAGCGCCAAAAGACATTGACGCTACAAAAATTATATACGTACACAACAAAATAGATTTACATAAGGAGATAAAATTTAACGATAGAGAAAACATTTATATCTCTGCAAAAAATCAGCTAGGCATAGATGAGCTAATCCAGCATCTTGAGCAACGTTTGTCGAGAACAAATACTGCCCATGAACAAGCTGATACTCCATTTCTGGCAAGAAGCCGGCATGTGATTGCACTACAACACGCACTAGACAGTATTCGTTCTGCTCAACAACGTTTAAGCAACAGTCTAGAGCTTGAGCTGGTTGCAGAGGATTTACGTTTAGCCCAACAGAGCCTAGGTGAAATAACTGGAGAATTCACGCCCGATGACTTACTTGGCAAGATATTTAGCGAGTTCTGTATCGGCAAATGATCCTAATGGGCAGTCGTGTAATAACGCTTCCTTGAGTACAATAAATGACACATAGGATGTATACATGACTGCTAAATACCAACAATATGACGTAATCGTAATCGGTGGCGGCCACGCAGGTACTGAAGCGGCCTTGGCTGCTGCGCGTATGGGTGCGCAAACTTTGTTGATAACTCATAACATCGAAACCATCGGTCAAATGAGTTGTAACCCAGCCATTGGCGGCATCGGTAAAAGTCACCTAGTTAAAGAAATTGATGCTATGGGTGGTGCGATGGCCTTAGCGGCTGATTACGGCGGTATTCAGTTTCGTGTGTTGAATTCACGTAAGGGTCCTGCGGTTCGTGCTACGCGCGCGCAAGCCGATCGAGTTCTTTACAAAGCTGCAATTCGTCAACAAGTCGAAAACCAAGCTAATTTACAAATCTTTCAACAAGCGGTTGATGACTTGTTGATTGAACAAGATGGTATTCGTGGTGTGGTTACACAAAGTGGACTGACTTTTTTAGCCAAGTCAGTAGTGCTAACTACCGGCACTTTTTTGGGTGGCAAGATTCATATTGGCAATGATAACTATGCTGCAGGTCGCGCCGGCGATCCTCCTGCAATCACCTTGGCAAATCGTTTACGCGAATTATCTTTGCGAGTTGGACGCTTAAAAACCGGCACACCTCCTCGTATCGATGGCCGTACAATTGACTACTCACAACTCGAAGCGCAACCGGGCGATGAACCTACACCGGTGTTTTCATTTATGGGATCGCGCGCACTACATCCCAAACAAGTGAATTGTTATATCACCTATACAAATGAAACAACGCACGACATTATTAAACAAGATTTAAGTTTGTCACCGATGTACAACGGCAATGTCGACAGTACTGGACCACGTTACTGTCCTTCTATTGAAGACAAAGTCACGCGTTTTGCAGAACGCAATCAACATCAAATTTTTATTGAACCAGAAGGTTTGCAAACTCACGAAGTATATCCGAACGGTATTTCAACTAGCTTGCCATTTGAGACCCAACAAAAGTTTGTGCGCTCAGTTAAGGGCTTTGAACACGCACATATCACAAGACCGGGTTATGCGATTGAATATGATTACTTCGATCCAAGAGATTTGCAGCCAAGTTTAGAAACCAAAGCCATCGAAGGATTGTTTTTTGCTGGGCAAATTAATGGCACTACAGGTTATGAAGAGGCTGCAGCACAAGGGCTTGTGGCAGGTATTAATGCAGTACGTCGCATGAAAGAACAAGTAGCCTGGGTACCGCGTCGTGACCAAGCTTATATAGGCGTGATGATCGATGACTTAGTCACCAATGGCACCATTGAACCGTATCGTATGTTTACCAGTCGTGCAGAGTTTCGTTTATTGCTGCGCCAAGATAATGCTGATTTGCGTTTAAGCGAAACCGCTCATGAACTGGGTTGTTTACCAGTCGCGCAGTGGAGAATATTTAGTGAAAAACGGGACGTGTTTGAGAAACAGCAGCAACGATTTAAAAGCAGTTTTGTTCAGCCAGGTGAAGTTGATGCTGGAATGGAAGAAAAAGTGCTAGGCAAAAAACTTAAGCATGAATACAGCATGTATGAATTATTGCGCAGACCAGAAGTTAATTTTGAAAACCTGCAACAACTCAGCAAACAAGATCTCAGCGATATTCCTACAGAAGTGAGTGAGCAGCTTGAGATTCAGGCTAAATATGCTGGCTATATAGAACGCCAGAACGTTGAAGTTGAAAAATTAGCGCTGCAAGAGGAAGTTAAATTGCCTCAAGATATGAACTACATGGCTATCACAGGTTTATCAAATGAGGCCAAGCAAAAGCTCATGGAAATTAAACCTCTTACAATTGGCCAAGCTGCCAGAATATCTGGTATAACGCCTTCGACAATTTCACTGCTATTGGTGTATCTAAAAGCTAAGTTAACTCGCAAAAGCGCTTAACCAATTCCATGCAACCCGAACTGCAACTTGCTGGTGGAGTGCAGCAGTTAAATATTCAAGCGGACGATAAGCAGTTAGATCTATTGTTGCAGTATGTGCAGTTGTTAAAAAAATGGAATCAAACGTATAACCTCACTGCGATCGAGGACACTAATGAAATCATCAGCAAACATATTCTTGATAGTTTATCTGTTGCTGAATATCTACAAGGCGAGAACATTATCGATGTCGGTAGCGGGGCTGGACTGCCTGGGATTCCACTGGCGATTTTTTGTCCAGATAAACAATTTACCTTGCTAGATAGCAATGCAAAGAAAACTCGCTTTATTCAACAAGCGGCCATCGATCTTGGGTTAAAAAATGTCCAAGTCTTGCACCAGCGTGTCGAGGATTTTCTGCCCATTATTGAGGCTAATGGAAAAGCTACTAATGAATTTAATACCTTACTGAGCAGGGCCTTTGCAGCCAGCGACAAGCTTTTTGTTAGTTGTCAGCAAATACTTAAATGCTTGAGTGAACAGGGGCGAATAATTTTTATGCTTGGCAAACAAAACCACCTCGAAGCGCTGCCAAATGGATATAATGTGGTTGATATTCACAGCATTGAAATTCCTAATCTTGAGGCTCAAAGACATATCGCAATTGTCGAACGAAACTAATAGTAAATGACAAAAACCATTTCAGTAACCAATCAAAAAGGCGGCGTAGGTAAAACCACTACTTCGGTCAATTTAGCAGCCTCCATGGCAGCCACCAACCGCCGTGTGTTATTGATTGATTTAGATCCTCAAGGCAATGCAACTATGGGTTCGGGAGTGGATAAGCGCACTATTGAAAAGACTGCCGCTGATGTGATGCTTGATTTGGCGCGGGTAAGCGAATGCATTGTTCGAGACAGCAAAGGTGGCTATGACTTACTGCCCGGCAATGAGCAGTTAACGGTGGCTGAAGTACAGCTTTTAGATGTAAAGGGACGGGAATTTAAATTACGCAAAGCGTTGCAAGAAGTCTTAGATGATTACGATTATATATTTATCGACTGCCCGCCATCTTTAAACATGCTTACTGTGAATGGTTTGGTGGCCGCGAACAGCGTCATCATCCCAACGCAGTGTGAATACTATGCTTTGGAAGGTCTTTCTGCGCTTACGCAAACTATAGAACGAATTCGTATGTCGGCAAATCCTGAATTAAAAATCGAAGGTTTGCTACGCACCATGTTTGACCCGCGAAATAACTTAGCTAATGACGTTTCTGCACAACTTACATCGCATTTTGGTGAGAGTGTGTATCGCACCATCATCCCTCGTAATGTCACACTTGCTGAGGCACCTAGCCATGGTTTGCCAGTGTTGTTGTATGACAAGCGTTCGCGTGGTGCATTGGCCTATTTAGCGTTAGCGGGTGAAATGCTGCGTCGTGATGAAAATCGTGCCGCAGGCAAAATGCCCTCGGCGTTAGCGAGTTAAACATCATTCATAAAGCTACTAAGTTATAACTATGTTAAAGAAAAAACGCGGTTTAGGTTCATTAGGGGTCGATGTATTACTGAGTGCAGCTAAAACTGAAAATGCAATTAGTAGTAGTGATGCCAGTTCAGATAAATCATTACAAAGTCTGCCCATCGACTTAATTCATCAGAGCCCGTATCAGCCTCGGCAAGTCATGGAGCCGGAGGCGCTAGAGGAATTAGCACGTTCCATTCGGCAACAGGGCGTAGTTCAGCCAATCGTAGTGCGCAAGGCGGGCGATGAATATGAACTTATCGCAGGCGAACGCCGTTGGCGCGCATCGCAACAAGCGGGATTGCAAAACATTCCTGCGGTTGTAAAAAATGTAAATGATCAAGAAGCTGCCGCAATAGCGATTATTGAAAATCTACAACGCGAAGATTTAAATCCATTAGAAGAGGCTCAAGCCTTTGCAAATTTAATAGAGAAATTTGGTCTAACACACCAAGAGGTAGGCGAGGTAGTAAGTCGTTCCCGTGCAGCCGTGAGTAATAGCTTACGATTATTGGCGCTTGCACAGCCGGTTAAAGACATGCTCAATCAAGGTGAGCTAGAGATGGGGCATGCACGACCACTATTAGCACTTAGCGAACAGCAGCAAATTAAGTGTGCACAGAATATCGTTCAGCGCCATTTATCAGTACGTGGTGCCGAAGCCTTAGTTAAACAATTACAAGAGGGTGGTAGCAAAAAGAAATCCACTACAAGTATTCATCAAGATCCAGATATTTCACGTATGGAGCATAAGCTCGCCGACCGTTTAGGTGCGAGGGTATCCATTCAGCATAGTCAAAATGGTAGTGGGCGGATGCAAATTAGGTATACCAACCTTGATGAATTTGAGGGAATCATTGAAAAATTACTGGGCAAATCTAAATAGCTCTTTTTTCTACATTTAACGTGTTTATATACCGTAGTTTCTATTGAGATTTTGTGGGCTAAATTTTATACTTCGCGCCTCTGTTAAGCTGATATCAGTCTTGGTTCATTGACTGAGCCATGGGTTCATTGACTGAGCCATGGAAAAGAACCGATAAATAAAAAAGTTAACAAACTTGGTTCAAAAATTAATAATACCATCGCAAATACATCGCATACTTGTATGGCAATGGCTGATTACGTTTTGCATTACCGCTGTTTTATTTGTTGTTAAACGCGATCTTGCTTTATCAGCATTTTTCGGTGGATTAGTTTGTGCGCTACCGAATGAGTATTTTGCACGGCAGTTGTATAGGCACAGAATTGCAGCAGCAAATACATTGCTGCAAACAGTATATATAGCAGAATTTATAAAATTGGGTTTAGCGATCGCATTATTGGCGATAGTTTTAATAAATTATAAGGACGTTCATCCGATAACATTATTTGTAACGTACTTCATCACACATTCGTGTATGTGGGCCGTGCCTCTAATTACCCAACAAGAAAAAAGTCAACTTAGTAAAAAAATAAATAATCAAACTCTCTAATCATGGCCGGCGATACAATTAGTTCTACTGAATATATTCAGCACCATCTGACTAACTGGACCTATGGTAAGCATCCTGATGGCCACTGGGGGTTTGCACATAATGCGCAAGAAGCGACTGAAATGGGCTTTTGGGCAATTCATGTCGACAGTATGTTTTGGTCAATATTCCTAGGCGCGTTTTTTCTTTTTCTTTTTCATAAAGCTGCAAAGAATATGACCTCGGGTGTTCCCGGTGGTTTTCAAAACTTCATTGAGTGGGTAGTGGATTTTGTTAATGACAATGTGCGCGGTTCATTCACTGCTAAAAATGATTTAGTTGCTCCGCTTGCGCTGACGATTTTCTTTTGGGTGTTGTTAATGAACTTGATGGATTTAGTTCCAGTAGATCTGATACCACGCATTGCTCAAGAGATTGGTGCAGCATTCTTCGGAGCGGATCCTCATCATGTGTACTTCAAAGTTGTACCGACAACGGATCCTAATATCACTTTTGGTATGGCCTTGGGTATTTTTATTTTGATGCTTTATTACAGCATTAAGATTAAAGGCATTGGCGGTTTCTTTGGCGAGTTAGCATTCCAGCCGTTTGGCAAATGGGGCATGCCGGCGAACTTATTACTAGAAGGAATCTCACTCATTTCTAAACCAGTATCTTTGGCATTACGTTTATTTGGCAATCTATATGCCGGTGAAATGATTTTTATTCTGATCGCTCTACTCTACAGCGGCGGAATTATATGGGGAACCCTTGGCGGTTTCTTGCAACTGGGATGGGCAATATTCCATATTTTGATCATCTTTTTACAAGCATTTATTTTCATGGTGTTGACCATTGTTTATCTCGACATGGCACACCAAGAGCATCACTAATCGTTTAATTTAGCAATTCTTAATAGGAGAATAAAATGGAAGCAACAGCTCTACTCTATGTCGCCGGCGCACTAATGCTCGGTATCGGCGCAGCAGGTGCTGCGGTAGGTATCGGCGTTTTAGGTGGTCGATTTTTAGAAGGTGCTGCTCGTCAGCCTGAACTCATCCCAATGTTAAGAACTCAGTTCTTCATCGTCATGGGTCTTGTGGATGCGCTGCCCGTTATCGCAATCGCGATCGGACTTTATGTTTTGTTCGCTGTGGCACCAGGCTTTGGCGGTTAAATAATAGATTTTCATACAACAATATAGTTAAGGTTTAGGTATGAACATTAATCTCACTTTATTTGCACAGTTAGTAGCATTTGTAGTGTTTGTAATCTTTTGCATGAAACTTGTTTGGCCACCGATTATTGCGATGCTGGACGAACGAAAAAAGAAAATAGCTGATGGACTAGCTGAAGCGGAACGTGGTATGAAGCAACAAGAACTTGCGGAGCAAGGTGCTGAAAAGAAATTAGCAGAAGCTAAACAACAAGCCTCTGAAATTCTTGGCCAAGCACAAAAGCGTGCTAATGAAATTGTTGATGATGCTAAATCAGTTGCAGTTGATGAAGGCAATCGCATTAAAGAAGCCGCGCATGCAGAAGTTGAAAAAGAAGTTAACCGTGCTAAAGAAGTATTGCGCTCTCAGGTGTCTACTATCGCAGTTGCAGGCGCTGAACGAATTCTAAAGAAAGAGATCAATGCTAGTTCACACCAAGATATTCTTGATGATCTAGCGGCACAAATTTAAATGTCAGAACTCACTACAGCGGCAAGGCCATATGCTAGAGCAGCGTTTGATATCGCTAATACACATAGCGAACAACAACAGTGGACGAGTATGTTGGCATTTATGGCAGCAGTGGCTTATGACCCGACGATGTCCGCATTGTTAGATAGCCCGGGATTGTCACAAAGTCAGTCAGCAGAAATGTTCATCTCGATTTGCGAGGAAAAGATCGATCAACGCGCCAAGAATTTCATCAAGCTATTAGCAGAAAATGATCGTATTAAATTGTTGCCGGAAATTGCTGCCTTGTACGAGCACTATCGAGCAGAGGCAGAAGGAAGCATTGAAGCTGAAGTTATATCCGCAAGTGAAACAAGTGAAGCGCAGTTAGCAAAAATAGCCGCAGCACTTAAGATCCGCTTAGGCAAAGAAGTACGTTTAACTTCTAAGATAGATCCATCATTAATTGGTGGCGCAATTATTCGTGCTGGTGATATGGTAATTGATGGCTCGGTTAGTGGGCGTCTGACAAAACTTTCTACAACTTTAACTCATTAAATTAAGCACTGGGTACACAAACGCGTACACCTAAAGGGTAAATAAGAGGATTTGAAACATGCAACTTAACCCAACAGAAATTAGCGAACTCATTAAAAAACGCATCGAGAATTTTGATGCCGTTGCAGAGGCACGCACCGAAGGTACAGTGGTTGGTGTAACCGACGGTATTGTGCGTGTACATGGTCTGGCCGATGTGATGGCTGGTGAAATGTTGGAATTCCCGAAAAACACTTTTGGAATGGCGCTTAACTTAGAGCGTGATTCTGTAGGTGCAGTGGTTTTGGGTGATTACAAACATATAACTGAAGGCGACAAAGTTTCATGCACAGGACGCATTCTTGAAGTGCCGATTGGCCCAGAACTATTAGGACGCGTTGTAAATTCTCTTGGCGAACCTATTGATGGTAAAGGCCCAATCAATACATCACTAACTGCACCAATCGAAAAAATTGCACCAGGTGTAATCGAGCGTAAGTCAGTAGATCAACCCGTGCAAACCGGCTTGAAATCTATTGATGCCATGGTGCCAATTGGCCGTGGCCAGCGCGAATTGATTATTGGTGATCGTCAAACAGGTAAAACCGCAGTAGCGATTGATACTATCATCAACCAAAAAGGTACCGGCGTTAAATGTATCTATGTAGCGATTGGCCAAAAGAATTCTTCTGTTGCAAACGTAGTACGTAAATTAGAAGAGCATGATGCAATGGGTCACACCATCATCGTTAATGCTGCGGCAGCTGAATCTGCAGCGATGCAATACATAGCCCCATATTCCGGTTGTTCAATGGGCGAATACTTTCGTGATCGTGGTGAAGACGCCTTAATTATTTATGATGATTTAACTAAACAGGCTTGGGCGTATAGACAAGTGTCTTTATTGTTACGTCGACCACCAGGTCGTGAAGCCTATCCGGGTGACGTGTTCTACTTGCACTCACGTTTATTAGAGCGCGCTTCACGGGTAAACGCAGAATACGTAGAAGAATTTACCAAGGGCGAAGTAAAAGGCAAAACCGGTTCTTTAACCGCCTTACCAATTATTGAAACTCAAGCTGGTGACGTATCGGCTTTTGTTCCTACCAACGTAATTTCAATTACTGATGGACAGATCTTCTTGGAAAGTGATTTGTTTAACTCAGGGTTCCGTCCTGCAATTAACGCTGGTCTATCGGTATCTCGTGTAGGTGGTGCAGCTCAAACTAAAATTATTAAAAAACTCGGCGGTGGTGTACGTTTAGCACTTGCGCAATATCGGGAGCTTGCAGCGTTCTCACAGTTTGCATCTGATCTTGATGAACAAACTAGAAAGCAATTAGAGCGTGGTGAGCGTGTAATGGAGTTGATGAAGCAAAATCAATATGCACCATTAAACATTGCTGAAATGTCCATGTCACTGTTTGCAGTCGACAAAGGCTATATCGATGATGTTGATGTAAACAAAGTGGTAGATTTTGAAAAAGCGATGCATGACTTTATGCGTTCTCAACATAAAGATTTACTCGACAACATTAATGATACAGGTGATTACAACGATGATATCGAAGCTTCATTAGCAAAAGCTATCGAAGACTTCAAAGCAAAAGGCACATGGTAGCCCTTAAGGTTAATTACTGATGGCAAACGAAAAAGAAATACGCACGCAGATTGCGAGTATTAAAAATACTCAAAAGATCACCAAGGCTATGGAAATGGTTGCGGCGAGTAAAATGCGTAAAGCAAAAGACCGCATGAATGCTACGCGACCATATGCTTCAAAAATGCTTAATGTTATTGGTCACCTTGCGAATGCAAACACAGAATACAACCACCCTTTCTTGCTTGATCGAGAAGAAGTTAAGCGCGTTGGCTATATCATAATTTCAAGTGATCGCGGTTTATGTGGTGGCTTAAATGTGAACCTATTTAAAGCTGCACTAAAAGATATGCAAGAGTGGCAAGGTAAAAATATTGAAATTGATTTTTGCTTAATTGGTGCAAAAGCCACGCAATTCTTCAAAAAGTTTTCTGCAAATATAGTCTCGCAAGTATCACAATTGGGTGATGAAGTTCATATAGAGGAGCTAATCGGTACAGTCAAAGCAATGTTAGATGCCTATACCGATGGCAAGATTGACCGATTGTTCTTAGTTGAAAATGAATTTGTTAACTCCATGACCCAACAACCAAAAGTATCTCCCTTACTTCCACTCGCTGCGGAAGATAATGATGAAATGAAACATCATTGGGACTACATTTATGAGCCAGATGCCAAGACAGTGTTAGATGGCCTGCTTACACGTTATGCAGAATCCATCGTTTATCAAGGCGTGGTTGAAAACGTAGCCTGTGAAATGTCTGCAAGAATGGTGGCGATGAAAAGCGCATCGGATAATGCTGGTGACCTTATTTCAGATTTGGAATTGGCTTACAACAAAGCACGACAAGCTGCAATTACCCAAGAGATATCTGAAATTGTTGGTGGCGCTGCCGCGGTTTAACAAGCCCTATATATGTAGGCAACACATCAAGTTTGAATTACAAGAATTGAAATAATTAATTATTAAAGAGCCAAAGAGGATTTATCATGAGTGCAGGTCAAATTGTTCAAATTATTGGCGCCGTCGTTGACGTTGAGTTTGCACGTGACAATGTGCCAAACGTTTATGATGCATTAGTCGTAGATGAACAAAAACTAACGCTAGAAGTACAGCAACAATTAGGCGACGGTATCGTAAGAACCATTGCAATGGGTGCTTCGGATGGTTTACAGCGTGGTCTAAAGGTTTCTAATACAGATGCACCCATTACTGTACCAGTAGGACCTAAAACATTAGGTCGTGTGATGAATGTACTCGGTGAACCAGTAGATAATGCAGGCGATATTGGTGCGGATTCAGGTATGCCAATTCACCGTCCACCCCCAACCTTTGAAGAACAAGCAGGCGGTAATGAGTTATTAGAAACGGGTATTAAAGTTATCGACTTACTATGTCCGTTCGCTAAGGGCGGCAAAATTGGTCTATTTGGTGGTGCAGGTGTGGGCAAGACCGTAACCATGATGGAGCTAATTAACAACATCGCAAAGAAACATTCAGGTCTATCAGTATTTGCGGGTGTTGGTGAACGTACTCGTGAAGGCAATGACTTCTATTATGAAATGAAAGAAGCCAACGTACTCGATAAAGTGGCGATGGTTTACGGACAGATGAATGAGCCTCCAGGTAACCGTCTTAGAGTTGCATTAACCGGTTTGACCATGGCGGAATACTTCCGTGATGATGGTAAAGACATGTTGTTATTCATCGACAACATCTATCGTTACACGCTTGCGGGAACAGAAGTATCTGCACTGCTTGGGCGTATGCCATCTGCGGTGGGTTACCAACCAACGCTGGCTGAAGAAATGGGTACACTGCAAGAACGTATTACATCAACTAGTGACGGTTCAATTACTTCTATTCAGGCGGTATATGTACCTGCGGATGACTTAACTGATCCATCACCTGCAACCACTTTTGCTCACTTGGATGCAACCGTTGTGCTTTCAAGGCAAGTGGCTGAGCTAGGTATTTATCCTGCGGTGGATCCTTTAGATTCAACCAGTCGCCAACTAGATCCATTAGTCATTGGTCATGAGCATTACGACACCGCTCGCGCAGTTCAAAATACTTTACAACGCTATAAAGAACTTAAAGACATCATTGCGATTCTGGGAATGGATGAATTATCAGAAGAAGATAAGCAAGTAGTGTTTCGTGCTCGTAAAATTCAACGTTTCTTATCACAACCATTCTCCGTTGCAGAAGTATTTACTGGTACACCTGGTGCATTAGTTTCATTGCAAGACACTATCTCTAGCTTTAAAGCGATTGTTGAAGGTGAGTATGACCACTTACCTGAACAAGCTTTTTATATGCAAGGCGGTATTGAAGACGTGGTTAAGAAGGCTGAGGAGCTGAAGTAAAGTGGCAATGTCTATGCATCTAGACGTAGTAAGTGCAGAGAAAGAACTATTTTCTGGTGTGGTCTCTGCTGTGTTTGCACCTGCAATCATGGGTGATGTGGGCATATATCCTCGACATACACCGCTAGTAACTTCATTACGTCCGGGCGAGTTGAAGATCGAGATCGAAGGAAAAGAAGATCAATTTCTTTATGTGTCTGGCGGTATCCTTGAAGTACAGCCAGGTGTAGTAACCGTTCTTTCTGATACGGCAATTCGCGCTGAAGATCTTGATGAAGCCAAGGCAATGGAAGCCAAGCAACGTGCTGAAGAAGCACTTAAAGATAAACAAGGTGATTTTGATGCTGCCAAGGCACAGGTGGAATTAGTTCGAGCTGCTGAACAGCTGCGCATGATTGAAAGAATGCGCAAGATACGCAAGTAAAAACAAGCATTTAAGTCTTATCGATAGAACTATAGTAGTGGCTTTGTCCCGTCTATTTCTCCTCCTAATCTAATTTAGCTTTTCTTTTATTCCTTTCATTGGCATAAACTGTAAAAGCTGCATGTGTAGCTACATATAGCTTTAATGTATTACTGTTAATTTTCTTCACTTATTAATAAAAAATCCATATGGGTTTAGAAGTCATCATCCTTGCTGCGGGTAAAGGCACTCGCATGCATAGCGAATTACCAAAAGTGCTGCATAAAGTAGCGGGCAAACCCATGCTTAGCCATGTAATTAATTGCGCAAAGAAACTATCACCTGATGCAATTCATGTGGTAATTGGACATGGAGCAGAATTAGTAAAATCAGAACTTAGCGAAGAAAAAATAAACTGGTGTTTGCAAAAAGAACAATTGGGTACAGGGCATGCTGTGCAACAAGCATTATTAAATATAGATGATCAACAGAATGTTTTGATTTTATATGGTGATGTACCGCTACTAACAGCTGATACGTTAAAAGCACTTATTGATGAGTTAGCAAATAATCAATTGGTATTGCTTTCAGCAAAACTTAATGATCCAACAGGGTATGGACGTATTGTTCGCAAAAATAAAAAAATACAATGTATTGTTGAGCAAAAAGATGCAGACAAAAAAACTTTAAAAGTAAATGAAATTAACAGCGGCATACTTACCAGTAATGCTAGCAAGTTAAAACATTGGTTATCTAAAACCAATAATAAGAATGCACAAAAAGAATTTTATTTAACCGATTGCATTGAGCTTGCAGTTAACGATAAAGATAAAGTCGAAGCCATTGTTTGTGAAAGTGAAGAAGAAATCCTTGGTGTAAATAACAAACAGCATCTTGCATATGTAGAAAGAGTCTTCCAAAGTCAAATGGCAAATCAACTCATGTTGAATGGTGTAACGCTTATTGATCCAACACGTATCGATGTTCGCGGCAATTTATCGACAGGAAAAGATGTTGAAATTGACATCAACAGTTTGTTTATCGGCGAAAATGTATTAGGCGACGGTGTAACTATTGGCTCTAATGCTGTAATTATTAATTCACAGATTAATGCTGGCACACGAATTCATGCAAACTGCCATATTGAGAATGCCAATATCGGCGAGAAATGTGAGTTAGGACCCTTCGCGCGCATTCGGCCTGAAACTGTACTAGCAGAAAATGTAAAAGTCGGTAATTTTGTTGAGATTAAAAAAGCCAATGTTAAAAGAGGCAGTAAAATTAGCCACTTAAGCTATATCGGCGATAGTGATTTAGGCAAAGACGTTAATATTGGAGCTGGAACCATTACTTGTAATTATGACGGGGCTAACAAACATCGCACCATTATTGGTGATAATGTTTTCGTAGGTTCAGATACTCAATTTATAGCACCGGTGACCATAGGCGATGGCGCAACGATTGGAGCGGGATCTACCATAACTAAAGACTCGCCTGAACAAAAATTAACATTAGCGCGTAGTAAGCAAATCACAATTGACAGCTGGCAGCGGCCTAAAAAGAATAAGTAAATTTAATATTTAAATATGTGTGGAATCGTAGGTGCAATTGCTAACCGAGATGTATCTCCAGTTTTACTAGAGGGTTTACGTCGCCTGGAATATCGCGGCTATGACTCTGCTGGCATGGCAGTGCTTACTAATGGATCCATTGATCGTGTGCGTAGAACGGGCAAAGTAAGCGAATTAAGCGCTGCACTTGATCAATCTGCATTAATTGGCGAACTTGGAATTGCCCATACCCGTTGGGCTACTCATGGAATACCCGCTGAAAATAATGCTCATCCACATATTTGTAACGACCGAGTGGCTATCGTTCATAATGGCATTATTGAAAATTTTGAAGAACTAAAAGCTAAGCAAAGCAAACAAGGCTTTTCTTTTACATCAGATACCGATACAGAAGTCATTGCTCATCAAATCGTTTTCTACTTAGACCAAGGTAGCAGCCTTAATGAAGCTGTAAGTAAAACTATAAAAGATTTAAAAGGCGCATACGCACTTGGCGTAATCGATAAAAATGATCCGGATAAGTTAATTGCGGCACGTAGTGGTAGCCCTTTGGTAATTGGCATTGGCGTAAAGGGAAATTTTATCGCTTCTGATGTGCAAGCCTTATTAAAAGAAACACAAGAATTTATTTTTTTAGAAAATGGCGATATTGCTGAAATAACACGTGATGCTATAAACATCCTTGATCATTCTGGTGCCACAGTTAAGCGCGAATCAAAAATAAGTAAACTGTCTGCCGATGCTGTTGAAAAAGGTGGTTATCCACATTACATGCTCAAAGAAATCTATGAGCAACCACAAGCCGTTTCGGACACTCTTGAGGGCAGACTAATCAATGGCCGCGTTGCAGAACAAATATTAGGTCCGAAAGCGAAAGAGATTTTAGACCAAACTAAAATCATTCAAATTATTGCCTGCGGCACCAGTTACCACTCAGGGCTAATCGCAAAGTTTTGGTTTGAAGAATTAGTGGGTATTCCATGCTTCATTGATGTAGCGAGTGAATTCCGTTATCGCAAACATGTAGTGCAACCAGGCACATTGTTTGTAACCATTTCCCAATCAGGTGAAACCGCAGACACATTGGCAGCTTTGCAACTAGCTAAACAAGAAGACTATGTAGGCTCATTAGTTATTTGTAATGTTCCAGAGAGTTCTTTGGTGCGCGAATCAGATCTAGTGTTGATGACCCATGCAGGCCCAGAAATTGGTGTTGCTTCGACCAAAGCTTTTACTACGCAATTGGTTGCACTATTGTTGTTAGTCATCACTGCAGGTCGCCGCCATAGTATGCATGATGATATGGAAAAAATTCTAGTTGAGCAATTAACTAATCTACCTACACGTATTAATAAAGTTTTAGAATTAGATGGGAAAATAAAGAAATTAGCCAAGCACTATGGCGATAAACAAAATGCTTTATTTCTAGGTCGTGGCTCACATCATCCTGTAGCCATGGAGGGTGCCTTAAAACTTAAAGAAATTTCCTATATTCATGCTGAAGCGTATCCTGCTGGCGAACTCAAACATGGGCCAATTGCATTGGTAGACGATAAAATGCCTATCATTGCTGTAGCACCTAACGATGAATTGCTCGAAAAGTTAAAATCTAATCTTGAAGAAGTGCGTGCACGAGGTGGGGTCTTACATGTGTTTGCTGATGCGTGTTCTGGCTTTGTCTCGGAGCCCGACACCATCGTGATAGAAGTTGATGCACCGGATAATGCGGTTGCACCCATCCTATTCACAATCCCGCTGCAATTACTTGCCTATCATGTAGCTATTCTTAAAGGCACAGATGTAGATCAACCACGAAATCTTGCTAAATCAGTAACGGTTGAATAAACCCCGTGACAGTGATTAAACTGTCTGCATGATTTATTCAGGTGGATGTCACTGTGGAGCTATTCAATTCGAAGTTGAAGTAACAGATGACATTAGTTTAGTTGAGTGTAACTGCTCAATCTGTTCTAAAATTGCATATTTGCATTTAATCGTACCAAAAGAAATGTTTAATCTTTTATCGGGCGAAGATAGTTATACGACGTATACATTTGATACTCACGAGGCTAAGCATCTTTTTTGTAAAATCTGTGGCATAAAATCGTTTTACATACCAAGGTCACACCCAAATGGTGTGAGTATAAATGCACGATGTTTAAATGACTTTAATATAGAATCCTTTGAAGTTGAAAAATTTGACGGCCAAAACTGGGAACAAAGTATTGAAAAGCTAAAAAAGTTTGATTAGTGGCCGAAACTTTTAATGGCTTATGAAAACTAATAACTCAATAGACTACTTAATGAAGAAAACACTATGAAACTATTCAATGGCGTATTACTGGTATTAATTTTTATTGCATATGTTAGTGGATCTTATGCAGCAGAAGTCACAGCCGGACCAAAAGAAGGCAGCAAGATGGAAGACTTTTCAGGTACTACTATGAATGGAGGCTCTTTTCAGCTTTCTAAGTTAGTTGAAAAAGGTTCTGTAGTAATAGTAATGCTACGTGGTTTTCCAGGATATCAATGTCCAGTTTGTTCAACACAAGTTGCGGGTTATATTGCTAAGGCTCAACAGTTTGAAGAGCAAAGAAATACACCTGTAATATTTATTTATCCCGGTAAGGTTAATAACCTAGAAAAACGCGCTAAAGAATTTACTGCACCACTTGAGGCAGAAGTAGACTTGCCAAGCAATTTTATTTTTGTGTTAGATCAAGATTATAAAATCACAAATCATCTAGGCCTTAGATGGAATGAGCCTGAAGAAACTGCGTATCCTGCAGCTTTCGTAATTGATCACGATGGCTATGTTCAGTATGCAAAAGTTAGTGACAACCATCGTGGCCGTGCCACAGCAGATGAGATACTAGAATTCCTTGATATTATCCACTGATTTCGAGAGCTAGTATTTAAGCAACCTTAAAAACATTGCCCTAGCTATAAATAATATCCAAAAAATTTAAAGGGAGTTAGGGGGAGGAGTATCTTTGGAGTAAATTTATTTTTCAAGCACCAGAGCAATGAATAATCTGTAATTTTCTATTGTTTAATCTCTATTGCTAGCCATCTTATGCTTTTCTTGTTATAAGTAAATTTCATTATTTATATGATAGTAATTGGTTTTATAGATGGTAAACCTACCCACCGTTAAACAGCTACGTTACTTGGTAGCGCTTGAAAAGCATCTGCATTTTGGTCATGCTGCAGAAGCATGCTTTGTCACTCAGTCCGCATTTAGTGTTGCAATTAAGGATCTGGAAACTCTGTTAAATGTCTCTCTAGTTGATCGCACCAACCGTAGTGTCGTGTTTACCTCAGCTGGTAAGTTAGTAGCGCAGCAAGCTCGTTTAGTCATTTTTGATATGGAAGGCATTGTTGATATTGCCAAGTCTGTACAAGAGCCACTTAGCGGTGTATTGAAAATGGGAGTGATCCCTACTATTGCTCCATTCCTGTTGCCAAAGATTCTACCCAAAATTCGCAAGAGTTTCCCTAAGCTGGAGTTATATTTAATAGAAGAACAAACCAAAAAAATTCATCAATTATTACTGGAAGGTGAGCTAGATATATTATTGCTAGCGTTACCATTTGAGTTGATGAATACTGAAACGATCTCAATTTTTAACGACCCCTTCAAGCTTGCTTATAAGAAAGGCACAATATTAATTGACCCTGAGAATTTTTCACCTAACAGACATAATAATGACTCAATTATGTTATTAGAAGATGGCCATTGTTTGCGCGATCATGCATTGAGTGCTTGTAGCTTGGGAAGAAAAGGAAATATAAGTAAATTTTCTGCAAGCGGGTTGTATAGCTTGATACAAATGGTTGATAGTGATCTTGGAGTTACCTTTATTCCACAAATGGCAATCGACAGCGGTTTGCTTAAAAATACTAAAGTTCAAACAAAAGACTTAAAAGATAAATCCTATCGTGAGATTGGACTTGCCTGGAGAAAGTCTAGCGTTCGAAAGCAAGAATTTAAGTTACTGGCTGATGTAATTCAGGAGTCTGTTGGAAAGTAACTTGTTGTATCTGATCAGGTTTGGAAAATAAGTAAGCTAATAAGACAAGAAAGCCGACTCCTACTGCAAATAATACATATGTATTCTCAACGCATAACACCGTGATTAAATAGGATGCAGTGATTGAGATAGCTGCAATCCACTTAGCTCGAGTTGGGTTAATACGTTGTTGTTGCCAATCTTGAATTGATTTTGCAAACGGTGATTCATACAACAGCTAAGCGTGGAAAGTGGGTGAAGATTTAGTAAATGTCCAGGTGGCTAATAAAATAAAACAGGTGGAGGGTAATAATCGAAGAAATGCGCCTACTATACCTAAACTAAGGGTAACTCCACTGATAGTGCTGTTGGTAATTTTTTCATCTTTAGTTCCAAATTGAATGTTAGAAGGTGCCGGGCTGTCTTTAACAACCCGGCACTGGTTTTAAATTAACTGGCTTTACGTATCCCAGTTATCGCTGCTATGGATTCTCGCACCATGCTTCCATACTTAGGATCTGCTTGATCAAAGTGAGGAATCATGCGTTCTTGTACTTCTGCAGAACACTGACTTAATCCACCGGCAATGTTGTCTGCAACTTGTTGTTGCTGGTCCTCAGACATTAAGCGAAACAAGTCACCGGCTTGTGTATAGTCATCATTACCTGCATTACGATCATAACGATCGGCATCACCTGAAATACGAAGTGGTGGTTCAGGTATTTCCACGCCTTCTACAGGCCCACCTTTAGAGTTGGGATTGTAATTAACACCCGGTTGATCAATTAGGTTTTGTTCAGATCCAGGTTGTATTACACCTGCCATCGCGCCTGAGCGTTGGTAGTTTTGTGCACGGGTTGCATGTGGGCAGTTAACATGAACCTGATTGTAATTTGCACCTATGCGGTAACGATGTGCACCTTGGTAAGCAAATAATCTTGCTTGAAGCATTTTATCCGGTGATGCCCCAATGCCAGGAACCATGTTACTAGGTGCAAATGCAGATTGCTCAGTTTCTGCAAAATAGTTCTCAACGTTTCGATTAAGCTCTAAAGTACCTATTTCAATTAATGGATAATCGCTATGGTTCCAAACTTTAGTTACATCAAAAGGATTAACTTTGTAATTTTCAGCATCAGCTTCCGGCATAATTTGCACTTTTACCGCCCACTGAGGAAAGTCTCCATTCTCAATAGAGTCGACTAAATCACGTTGTGCATGATCAGGGCCTTGTCCAGCTACTTCACGAGACTTAGGTTCGGTTAAATATTCAATACCTTGTTTGGTTTTAAAGTGAAACTTCACCCAATAACGTTCACCATCCTTATTCCACATGCCAAAAGTATGCGAACCATAACCATTCATGTGTCAGTAGTCTGCGGGTACACCTCGATCAGACATCAAGATAGTTATCTGATGCATCGCTTCTGGATTTAATGACCAATAATCCCAAACGGCTTCTGGTGATTTAAGATTTGTTTGTGGATCACGTTTTTGCGTGTGAATAAAGTCTGGAAACTTATGTCCGTCACGAATAAAAAACACCGGGGTGTTGTTTCCTACAATGTCGTGATTGCCTTCCTTGGTATAAAACTTCAATGCAAAGCCACGTGGATCACGTTCTGCATCGCCTGAACCCATTTCACCCCCAACAGTTGAAAAGCGAAGAAAAACTTCGGTTTGTTTGCCTTTTCCATTTAGGAAATCAGCAATAGTGTAATCCGAAAGATCTTTGTCTAAAGTAAATGTGCCGTATGCGCCAGTTCCTTTGGCATGTACTACACGTTCTGGAATCCTTTCGCGGTTAAAATGTGCAAGCTTTTCCATTAGTGCCACGTCTTGCATTAAAACTGGACCACGCGCACCTGCGGTTACTGCGTTTTGATCATCGGCTATAGGAATGCCAGCAGAAGTTGTCATTTTGTTTTGTGTCATCATTAAGCTCCTTATCGTAAAAAATATTTCAGGTTATCGAAGGATTTAATTCCTGATGGCAGTAATGATCCTCTTCTAACAATTATTAGTAAAATTCATTGTTTTCATAATAATAATCGTATTTGTAAATGATATAATTCATCTGTATTTTCCATCTAACACCTGTCGGGGATTTAGCACCGTTTAAGATTGATGATAGTTAAGGTACTGAATATAAATGAATTTATAAGGGTATGAATGAGCGGTAGTAAAGAAAAACTGTGAGTAAGCTCAAGTAATTACAGAGAGTTTATTACTACACTGTACCTGTTAGTTGATTACTGAGGAGTAATACTACTACTGAAAAGGGCAAACCTCGCGAAAGCTAGGGGCGCAAAATTACCGGTCTAAGGAAGCAAGGATTCTATGACAGCGGAATTACCAGATAGTGAACCTCTCTCTCCAACAACTCTCTCATTCTCTAAGTCTGAACGCTGTATACCTTGCTTCCTATTTCCTTTTAACTAGGCATTTCGCCTAGTCATCAAGTTTCGTTATTGTTGTAGGTAATGAAGTAAATACTTCGTTACACTTTTTTTGAATTGCTCCAGATAATAAAAACCGCAACTGCAGCTAAAAGTAAATAAATAAAATCGTACATATTGCCTCCTAATGTTTTCATTATTTAAAATATTTTAACAATATAAATTTATTTAGTGATGCAATATTTTAATTAAATTAATAAACTGGTTTTATAATATTTAAATATTAGCTAAATAATTAGTAATGAACGCTAACATTACTATGTGAACATTTGTAACTATTACTCTAGATTAATAATCACCACGATGTATATTTTAAAAACTTGCCATTTAGCGTAATAACAACACGATCGCCTTTTGGATTTTTCTCTTTGTCGATGTCCATTGAAAAATCAATTGCACTCATAATTCCATCGCCAAACTTTTCAGCAATGATTTCTTTAATTGTGTCACCATATACTCCAACAATTTCATACAATCGATAAATTACCGGGTCTTGTGGAATTGTTTTAGCCCATTCTTTATGTGGATACTCTTGTAGTAGGGAACATACACTGTCGTCCAATTCAAGTAATTCGCAGAGGTTTTTTGCTATCTCCTCAGATGTGCTATTCATACCAAGGCAAGCGGAGGCAATCCAAGTCTCTCCCACATTTAACTTCTCTGCAATGTCATTCCATGTAAGACCCTTTGATTTTTTTGCAGTAACAATTAAATCGGTCATTTCTTCTTTAGTCATGGATTTATTTACCACTCGTACTGCTTCGGTCATAATTTCACTCATTTCACTTCCTCCATTACAAATAACAACTATTCGATACACGAATTATGCCAGTACCTAATAATTCAATGTTTATAGACGCTTATTTATTGGATAGGTAGATATTGCCGTTAGTATGCTATTGAGGTTGCACTATAATGCTGCATACACGCACCAAGATGACGCAATTATTGAGAATAAATTTTAGATATCTAATTATCGCTTGCGGCTGGATGCGGACACTCAGGAAGTAAATTAAGGGGCATTTTTAGTTGAAAACTTCAAAAAATAAATTGACCTAATGTCTGCTAATGGCCCAATGCGGACAACCAAATATTCAAGCACATACAGTTTAATAAACTAAAAAATTATTCCATTACCTCCATCCATCCAATGTGTCTCCATTCACTCTTGTTAGGATTTATACCCGGCATACGTCCTAGTATTGATATATCCATTAAACAGCGCCTGCCTGAGACTTTTATAATAAGCCTGGCTTTATGAATATCGGGCTCACCATCTATTTGAAAAAAATCGTCCCATACCTGATCAATGTCTTCCAAGGGAACCATATTCGGGTGGAGGTCCATTATGAATGGATTGGGCCAATTAACACCCGGTACACGCATGATTGAACATAATGCTTTAGCTAAATCCTCATATTGCTCCAGGGTTGGTACAGCCATGGAATGTCTCCTTCATGTATTTATTATGCGAATATGAGTTCTAATAACTCAGTTATCCATACATGAGTATGATGTACATCAATTTCATATCAGAATATTGTTTGAAATAGTGATTAGGAAAACTTTCTTTTATTTGTTCTTAATCATCGCACTCGCATTTTTTTATGTCACATGTAGTGATGTAAATGCTGCTAAAAAAGTTTACGAAGGTGCAATCCTCAAAGTCACAGACGGTGATAGCATTAATTGAACACTATTGGCCGATAAAAATCTGTTCCTACAATTTCTGTACTTTCACCATCCATAGTGGTCGAAGTAGAAATTTAATTCTTAAAAGCTAGATTATTTAAGTTTTTACAGCCCTAGCAAAAAGCAATACAGCCGTTAGCAAGTAAAAAGCACCACCTCCGCCACCACCACCATCTGAAGCTGCTGGACTGCTAGAAGCCACTGTACGTTCTAATGCAGTTGCAGTTGAGGTATTCGATGCCACGCTTCCAATCGCGTTCATAGCGACAACCTGATAAGTATATGCAGTGTCTACGGTTAGGTTGGTATAACTATCTGTATAAGAAGTGGTGTTTGCAGGTAAGTTTGTAATGGTAGCAAAGCCTCCACCGTTACTTGACCTTTGCACCATAAAGTTTTGTTCATTATTGCTATTGTCTGCCCAAGTTAATGCAATATCACCAGTGTTTTGTGCGCTTGCGCTAAAACTTGAAGGCGCAACAGGCGCAGCGGCAGCTTGGTTTACTGTACGGTTGTCAGTAACAAGTTGGTTTCCAGTAACAATGTCAATTCTTTGAGTGACATTTGAACTATCAAATGAAGAAGTGAACGTGAAGGTACCTAATCCAGCTGTCTGGATTTTTTCTGTAATGATTTGTTGCGCAGCAGCAGCAATAGAGGCAATTGTGCATTGATATGATTTACCAGCTGCTAGTAAAGTGCAGGCTTGTCCATTAACTGTAACTTCGCTAAAACTTGCAAATGCTACATTATCGATATCACCATCGATTTGTACGTTGCTAACTGTAACCGTACCGTTATTAGTGACAGAAACTTGACGAGTAATTTCTTGTTGTTGCGCTAGATTATTTGGTGGTGCGGCACCGAAACGAGCAAGTGCGATATCAATGGGTTCTTTGTAACAATTTCCAAGTGCAATATGAGCATTTATATCATCCCTTGAACATTGCGAAAATGCATTTAATCCATTCGCTACAACAGGAGACATAATAAAAGTACTTACTAGGCAAGCAGCATTGTTTGGTGGACCATCATGTTCAGCACCAAAGTTATGTCCCATCTCATGTGCAAGAATGACTGATGCTACCCCTTCCGAAGCGCGATCTTCGTTCACACTTACAGCTATATTCAATCCATTTTGTACTACACAAGTTGCACTTAAAGGTGCGATGCCAGCTACACCATTACCTACAAGCGGTACTTGAATGTCTCGAGCAGTAATTAAAGCGCCTAAAGTAAGTTGATTGTTTCCAAATACATTAGCTTGGTTAAGAATAACCTGATTTAACAATACTTCAGCATCAGTTACACCAGCAAAGAGTGGATTGTTATTGTCGAAACTTTGTATTGCTGTGTTGTTAATGGCAATGCCTAGGCTGTTGCGATAGATTGCATCAACATTATTCAATATGCGCATCGCACGTTGTACTGAGTCGGCATATTGAGCGGTATGAAATTGATCTAGCGCAAGCACTACATTGACGGCTTGAGTGATACTACCTACTGCAAAGGCAACATTATTTTGCCCTAGTACTCCACCATTCACAGCATTCGCACTTGGAATGATCGATGCCAAAGCAGATTTCGTAACTTCATTGTATGCATGCGGCATAGCACACATATTTGATAGATCAAATTCACCGCTTAGGTTCAGCTCGCTGGCTTCCATCGAGACAGAAACATTATTGCCTACAACACTTAGTGCGACTCCGGAAAGACCGGCACCTTTTAGCTCATATAGTTTGTCGTGAATAGATGCAAGGCCTTGCCATTCACCATCATGATAAGAAGCAGCTACCCAGCTGCCAGGCACTTCAGGAGCAATACCTTGATAGAGTTCTAAATCGTTATTTTCTTCTGTACTTGTATAAACATTGACGTGAATGCGTTCAGCTAAGCTACTTTTTTCTAGTTCAACTGCGTAATCAATTCCATCGACTGTAATAAATAAGTCATCTAGGTCAGGATCAGCTTGTGCATTACATATGGTTAAACCCCAAATTATTAATATGTGTAATCCAACTCGTATACTCATAAGTAGCCATTTTGTGTTAACCAGTTTTACCTGGGCCTCATATTAGAGGCAATGATTGAAATCTCATCGTCTGCAATATTCTCTTTAAAATCGACACTTAACTCTTTTATGTAGCCATACTTTTCATCATAAGCAATGCTTAAGTCTGCTGGATTTTTTTCCAGAGCCTGCTCAACAAATGAAAACATGCCTTCAATAGTATTAAAGTCTCCATAGTGTTGAGGGTCTACCTCATCACCGGTATCCGCATAACGCACGGTTTCAACCTTGTCATCTTTAACTTCAAATACCATCATTCGAACTACTTCAGGAACGCAGTAGCAGATTTTCTGCATTTCTATTTCGTAGTCACTAATTCCATGAGCCAGCCATTTTTCTCGGTTCCTCTGAACCTCAGAAGTGATATCACTTGAAGTTGCTTTAGTACTTTCTGGCGTTACAGTTTTGGCGACTTCTTTTTCAACTGTTTTAGCCGGTTCTTCATCTTTTTTACCACCACATGCGCTCATAGAAAAAATGATGCTGCATGTAAATAAGATACAAGCGTACTTAATTAAACCCTTCAAATAATTCGACTTAGATGTTTCATATAAATTAGTGAGTGACATTTTGAGCTCCTTTTAAAAGCAGGCCTATGTCGAAGCAATAAACGGTAGTTTTCTCACGACAAAGTGCGGCATGAATATTTTTGTGGAATAGTTAAAATTTCGATTAAAAGCCTATCTGATTCAGACAGTTAATCACAGTATGCGACAACTCTACATCGAGTTCTAGGTAATGGGTATGAATAGGCCCTATCAGTGGAGGGGGTTAGCGCGAATGTGAATTTAGGCCCACAAAAGTTCCGCCATTTTGTTCGCATAAGGCACGCATTAAAGTAGCAAAGCGAACACCGGTGCCTTGTTCACTATCTGGTCGGCTAAACTGGATGGGAAAGCCAACTGCATGAATACGAACTCGGCGATTTCCTTTCTTATTTTTTGGATTAAGTCTGTTCACTTCCCGTAATACAGATTGAATAGAAGGTCCTGTAAATTCATCTCCAAACACATATAAGCTAATTTTTTTGTTTTTAGAATAAAAAGTATTAATCGCAGCGTTAATACCTTCAACCGGACTACTGTTACTAAATGCTTGCCATTTGCGCAAGCGTTTTATAATGGCATTTCTTCGCGCAGGTGTATCAGGTATCCATTTACCTGCATACTGAGTAAACATATATTCACCCATATCATTCATTACCTGAATGCCTTTAACTTTTGGATAAATGTCTAATACCTCAGAAAGTTTTTGCACTACCGACCCCCAACCGTGGTTAAACATGCTGCCTGAGGTATCGATAATAAAAATTATATATTCACTATCTACAGGAATCCCGCCGACGGTATCATCCAGTTCACTGCTTGAGACAGGTTCTTGTTGCTGTAAGCGTCTCATTTCTTCACTTAATTCTTGTTTAGCTGCTGCGAGTTGTTGTTCGATTTTGTTTTGTATGGTTGAGCTATCTTTTGATGCTGAATATTGTCCTAGTATAGAAGAAAGGTCGCCTTGTAATAGCGCAACTTTTTCAATTTCTTTGGCTACCTGTTCTTTCTTGCTTACAAGTTCTCGATTTAAAATATGCGTCTCCCCTCTTATTTCAAATAGCTCTTCCTGTAATTTAGATACAACACTTACAAGGTTTTCTGTGTATTCTTCAAAGATAATCGGTTCCGCAGTTTTCGAAAGAACTAGTAATAATATAAGCGCACCAAACCCACAACATACACAGTCTAAAAATGACAAGCTAAATGTTTCTATATTTCTACGAGGTTTCATGATTATCTAATCAAAACTATAGATTAAGGCCAATCTTTTGATGGACTAAAAAATGCACCATTGGTTCGCTGTGCTAGTTTCCAATATTCACTAGATGCCTCAGGGTCGCCTTCCATATGAAATAAAATAATATTTACCGGTACTCCCCCCGGTAATTTTTCTAAAGCTTTGCGATAGTGTTTTTTACGTTGTTTGGCACTAACAGTAGAACCAAAATTTGTAGACGATCCTTTTGTGGGCAAGCCATCTGTAAGCAAATAAATATTATCTGGTGGTGGTGATAGCTTATCGATACTTTCAAAGGCTTTATAAAGATTAGTGCCTTTTTCAGGCGCCATGCTAAATAAATTTTGTACTGCAGAATTTAAATGCTTGCCATTACCTCCATCTAGCCATTGTGCTCCATTAGTTTCATAAGTTGGGCTAGCAGTTTCATTAAAGCTATAGATTTGAAAATTACTTGTAGCTGGTATACGTGTAGTAATCCAGTCTACGGTATAAAGAACTTGTTGCCACTTTGCAGCGCGAATTCTTTCTTCTGGCGGTAAATTGCGAAAACGTAACACATTAATAATTCTATCGGCTAACATGCTGGCGGAACTGTCTACTAAGATTAAAATTCTCTCTCCGCCCATTTTTAATCCTGTGAGGTATTGGCGTTGACCTTCTCCTGCAAATTGCTTTAAGCGATCACCTTCTAATTGTTTTTCCGCACCTCCTTCAAGACGTTGACTTTCTTCCTCAATTGACTTTAGATCAGCTTTAAGCGCTTCGATGTTTTTTAGTTTGGCAAGGGTGTCTTTATCTAACCTTGCGAGCTGAACTTTCTCTTGCTTAATTTTTTCAATAACTTCGTGTGTACGGCCTTGTGTTTCGACTAATTCATCATTTACTTCTTGCAGTGAATTTTTTAGTTCGACTAAAAATATTTCAGCATCTTTAACTTCAACGTCCAGTTTTTTTACTTCTCCAGTAATGTTGTAATTAATTTTTTCTCTTCTTTCATAAGTATTTGCATTAATAATCATAAAAAATAAAATTACCGCACCAAAACCACAAAGCATTACGTCTAAAAACGCTAGACTAAATACATTTGCGGATCTACGTTTCATTATTTATTACTTTTATGAAGTGGCAGTTTATCTCACAGTCTTTTATATTTAACACATCGCCAATATTTGCTGTTGATATTGTTTTAATCAGATTATTGTTTAATATGATAGACTGCTTAGTGAATGCATGTACTTCAACGTTTAGCCCGCTGGAAAATATTTTGCATAGGCTATCAGTACTTTTTTCTAGTAAGATTCTTGGTTCAGAAGCGACGCTGCTGTCAGCAATAAATAATTCCTGATGCAATGAATATGCATGTCCATTAATTAAAATATGCGTTGGAATGTTGGAAAGATTAGATAGTCTTCCGGGAGCGAAATCTAAAGAAGATGGACTTGAGGAATCTTGCCAGGATAAAGAGGTTGTGTAATGTATCTTTTCACCAGTTATGATTTCATTCCTACAACGTAAAGCTTGTTCAGCTAAACTAATTTCTTCCAGCTGTACAATTGCGCACCCTGGCAGACTGGCTAAGAATTTGTAAAATCCGAATACCTGTTTGCAGGATGAAGAGCAAAATATAGCGATTTTATTGTGGCCATGAAAAAGTAGATTTAAATGTGCTGCAGTTTCCTCAAATAGTTTTTTATTGGCAGATTGTAGATATTCATTTTCAACCTGGATAGTAAAATGTTTTTCACCGATGCTTAATTTGCATTCAATTGAATCCTTCTCGCTTAGCGTGTTAACCCAGAGTGGTAATTTGTCAAAAAACTGTTGCTCGTCATCTGCTGCATGTAGTGGATCAAAACGGGTTTCCGCAATAAATTTCTTGGCTACAGCTTTTGCACAGTTATTGATAAAGCTCTGCAAACCATAATCAAGTATGCGACTAGGTTGCTTGAGAGATAGACCTATAACATCTTGATTTATTTCTGTAACTGCAAATTGTTGCTGTAGTAAGTCTAAAAATACCGCTTTACAATCTTTAGCAGGCTGTTGCATTGCCAGTGCTGCATTGCAAACTATTCCAGCAACATTGATAGAGAGCTTTTTGCAAATACCAAGTAACAATCCTAAGTCATGCTTGTCTAGGTTTACGGGTGTGATTAATATTGCCTCTTGGTCCGAATAGTTAGTTGAGTTCCAGATGTTTTCAAGATGACGATATGCAATTTCTGCATTACTGATAATATGTTTTGTATCGCTATTTTCAGAAAGCTGGCTCCAAAAATTTATACTGCTTTCGCGCGGTCTAAGATAGGCTTGATGCTTGGCTTGTTCGCCTACCAGGATAGAATCATCTGATTCAATCAGTGCACAACTTACGCTGTTTGCGAGTATATTTTTACCATCACTTATGCGTACTCCACTGTCATAAAGTTCGATGATTACGATCGGCATTGCAGCAGACACAACAATTCGCTCTAACTTACTTGTAGATGTCGAATTAGATTATTGTTGCAATAATTTTGTGTATCTAAAATAAACCGTTCTTGTAGAAGTTGTAATTGATGCACAATAAACATCAATACGATACTGATACACAAGGCAATTAATGTAGAGTTAAATGCCACACCCAGGCTTTCGGTTACTCCAGCAATATCACCTTCAACTGCTTTGTGTGCTTGGCCTAATGCATCGCCAATACCACGTACTGTACCTAAAAAACCAATTGATGGAATTGCCCAGGTAATATAACGGATAATCGATAGCTCAGAATCCAAGCGTTCTGATTCAGATTCGCAGACAGTAATAGCAGCAGAAGAAACATCTTGAATATTTTCTGTCGAGCTAAATCGATGCAGTGCGATAGTTAACGCTCTCGGCAATAAATATTTTTGCTCTTCCTCAGGTAGAGTTTGTATTTGTCTAGCTAACTCACGAGTATCTTGTGGTAAAAACTTTATGCCGTCTTTAGCATATAGAATGTCCTTGTCTAATAAGCTGCGTTCACGAAATAAATTAGTACCCTTGTAAGCCATGATAAACAGCGACCAAAACATTAATATGAAGCAAGCTTCTTGCTCGTAATCACGGATTAACACATATATAGAACGTTTAGGAACATAGTCTTTATCAACTTTAAGTTGTGCTGCTTGCTGTTCTAATTCTGCTTCAGCGTTGGGCCGAATAACAGCAACATAAGCTGCATGCACAACGATAATAATAATTAGCAGACTAAAAATCTGATAAATAAATTCAAATGGAAAATGTTTTTTCATTTTTAAATATCGTTTGGAAATGCAACAGGTTTATCTGCTGAAACTTCTTCTGATGGTATAAATTCTTCCAGTGTTTTTACTTGCCTTCGTTTGCTAACACCAATTTTATTATTAGATTTAGAGTTATCAGCTTTTTGCTCTTTTTTTGTTTCATTTTTTTGTTCGTTTTCATCAGCTGCGAAATTGACAATAGGTAAGCATAGCAGTGTGAACAGTACAAATAGATAACGTGTAATCATAATCTATTAGTCTATGTACTTCGCAATACGAAAGCCAACGTCAATGCGTGTGTCGTTATCACGATCACGATAACTAAGGCGTGTACTGCTTAAGTCACCACGCATCCAAGATGCACCACGTATAACATGCTTATTATCTATAGCCTGGCCTATTACTGGGCCCGTGGGGTCGGTAAATATTTCATCACTTAAGCTAGGGTAGATACTGTGGTAGTCATGACACCATTCGGCTACATTGCCACCCATGTCATAAATACCAAAAAAATTAGCTTTAAAACTACCTACTGGTGATGCAGCAATAAAGCCATCATTGTAATCAGGAAAAACAGGGTCGAGTAACTCTGCTGCAGATTGATCAGCGTAATTACCACTGACTTGAGTGGGTGGGAAGCTATTGCCCCACTCATAACGGTACATGCTATTGCTACTTTGTATACGCGCTACCCATTCCCATTCACTTTCGGTAAGTAGTCGATAACCAGTAGGAATAGGATTTTTTGCAATCAAGGTGCCACTTTCTTCACGGTAAACTTTATTTAGTCCATCTTTTTCACTTAGCCAGTTGCAGTACATGGCTGCATCTTCCCATCTTACATTTACTACAGGTAAATCATCCATAGATAAGTCGTGACTTTTATATGAACCCGAATCATGGCTATTCCTAAAAGCTGTAAATTGTTGATTTGTTATTTCATGAACGCTTACATAAAATGGCCTAACTAGTTCAACAGAATGTAAGGTTTCATTTGAGCGGCGTCCTTGTTCGCGCCGTGGCGCACCCATAGAAAATTTTCCACCGAAAATTAATTTTAATTCTTGTCCTTCAGAGGTATGCAGAGTTTTCGGCTTACTTACCTTGGTTGTGCTTGTGATACGCGAAAGGCTAATATCAAAAACCTGCGGTGCATTAGGTTCTGGTGAAATCATTTTTGCATACACCTCATAGCCGGACTTTCTAATTTCTAGTCGTTGGCTTGTGCTAGGAAGTGATAATTTTACATTGCCATTACCTGCAAATTTTCCATTGATAAATACTTCCGCGTCTGCAGGTTCTACATTTAATACAACAGTTCCTAAAATAGCTTCTAGTGTTGCTGAAATGTTTTGTTGTTCCCCAGGCTTTAAAGTAACACTCTGTTGATTTGGCCGAAATCCAGGTTTGGAAAGTGTGATGTTATGTTCTGTATTTGGGTTTAAACGTACTGTAAAAGGCGTTATACCTTGTTCTCCTCCTGCGATCGAAACAGTAGCTTTTGTAGGCGTACTAGTTATTACCAAATGACTTGGACTGGTAAACAATTCTGCAACAGGGAGTTCAAATGGCAGACTGGCATCAATAAAAAAATCTTTTACATAAGGCATATAATCTTGATGACGTAAATCAAGACTATATTGACCAGAGTCGAGTTCTAATGTTTGTGGCGTTAAACCTTTACTATCGCCATTTAACCAAATTTCGGCACCAGTAGGCTTAGAGTCGATAACTACATTAGCCCAATCTGGAAGCAACTCAATATTTAATTGTTGTTTAGCTTCTTTACCTTCAATAACAAGTTGAGTTGTATAGGGTTGATAACGTCTTGCACTGGCTGCAAGTGTGTAGGTTCCTGCCTCAAGTTCTAAAGCATTAATAGGCGTGTTGCCATATTTTTTGCCATTAATAGTCACTTCTACATGTTCAATAGGATTGCTAGAAATGTTTAAATAGCCTGGTTTCTTTACTAAAGTAAATGACAAAGTCTGTGATTGATGTTTACTTACCTTTATCTCTTGTTTTAATGATTGGTAACCAGACTTCTCAACTTGGACAAAATAATTCCCAGGCTGTACTAAATAACGATCTCGCACTTTGATCGGCCAAATTTTTCCATGCAATGCAACTCGATCAGGTGTGGGTTCAATCTCGAGTAGCAAGCTCTTGGCTGTAAAAATATAGCTTAAAACAACCGCCAATAAACCAAACAGTAAAAATCCGATGAAAGAAAAAAAACGTAAGAAGCTTCTGTTGGGTTTCTTTTGTACCGTTGACTCTGATGGAATAATAGGCTCAATAAGTTCACCATCAGAAGCAATTGCTTCGTTTCTAGAAACTAAGTGTGAGTCATCTTCATACAAAGAGATAGAAAGAGTGTTGCCAATAAGTTCACAATGAAATGCAGTGTCTTCTATTTCTAAAATATCATCATGTTGAATTTCTTTTTGACCATTGACAGTTTCATTATTGAGAAGAATTTTGATTTTAGAATTTTCCGTATCCACATAAGCACGATTCACAATGACAATTAAGAATGCTGGTTCAGAGCTACCCGATTCTCTAGAAATTTCTATATCTGCGTTTGGGTGCGAACCTATAGATAATGGGAAGTCTGCATGGGTATAAAACCTCGGTCCCTTGTGGTCGCTTATGCAGACTTGCTCAATCATCTTGGTATAATTTTAATTACTAAGTTATGTTGTATAAAAATCAAATGGGTTCATTGCAACTTATGCTAACGGTTTTGCTGGGCATTTCCGCAGTTACTGTAACCACCTTTCTTACATCACGATAACCTGAGCGTGATCCTACAATAGTGTACTTACCCATCTTAAGCCCTACTTTGCGTTGGTCAAATTTTCCAAACTTACCAACTTTGAAAATAGCAACCTCGGTTTGATTGTCGGATTGTAAGGTAATTGAAATAGGCTGATTGGCAATCGATATTAACTCTTTGAGCGTTGCGGTACGTTGTTCAATGTTACTGCCAGGATTGTTAATGGTTGCGATTTCATCTAGCAATTGCTTAGCTTCATTGCTTACGTTTTCAGTGCTAAGACGTAACTTGTTATCAATATACCCAGCAAGTTTAGTAAGTATGGTTTCTCGTTGCCGACTACGTTCTAGCCCTTGCTTGGCAGAAGATGAATTGGGCAAAAGTACGAGCATTTGTTCATAGCTTTTCGCAGCATTACCCCAGTCTTGTGTATCTTCAAAATGCTGAGCTTCGATTGTCAAAGTATCAAGTTTCTCACTGCGTATCGCTTGCTCAACTGAGGCTATACCCTGTTTTGCTATGTCAGAATTGGGCGATAGTTTTTGTGCTGTTGTAAACGCTGCACGAGCATCACCGTACTGACGAGCTTTGAGAGACTTATACCCTTGGTTAATTAAGCGTGCAAACTCATTTTGAGTTAATCGATTAGAAACTCTGTCTAATGCAGCTTTTGCTTCAGGTGATAACGGGTCTAATTCAGTAGCTTTTTGATAGCTTGTTTTGGCATCGCTAAAGCGATTTGCAGCCTCTAGCTTTCCGCCTTGATCTAGCAAGGCATACAACTCTTTTATCGTTTCTGCTCGCTTTAGTCCATTTATAGCTTGCGAATTATTTGCATCTATCGATTTTGCTAACTGAAAATGAACAATTGCAGTATCTTTTTCAGCTTGAGTTAAAGCTAACTCACCTTTTTCTAAATGTTTTGAGAGTGTTGGAGCAATTTGCAGCTCTAAATCATCCAACACCGTCACTGTATCTTTATAAGCTGCGATTGCTCGTGGGTATTCTGTTTTGCGAAAATGCTCGTCACCATTAGAACCTAGTGATAGTGCAAATTTAAATTCCTCGCTAGCCCATTTTTGTACTGCCTTGCTTTCTAGCAGATTTTGTTTTTCTATAAGCTGCAGTAATAATGCTTCTGCTTCTTGTTTTACTGCACTTAGTTCTTCTGGGGACAATTCTACAAGCGGTTCTTGTAAAGGTTCCGATACAGGAATTTCTTCTATTGCCTCCGGCAGCTCTTCAAAAGACGGTGTTTCTATTTGCGTTTGATCTGCAACTGTATTTGCATTGCGTATTTCATCAACATACTTAGGTAAGAATAAGAAAACTACTAATGCACAAAGCAACAATAATATAAAAGCAAACCATAAAATAGTTTTGCTATTTAAGTTTTGTTTTGATTCCTTGCTCCGCTTTGTGGATTGTTGCAGGGTTTCAAAATCAATTGCTTCGATTGGAGTTGCATCTTTGTCATGCATTGCACTTCTATAACTCTAATAAATGTTGTTTACTAAATGATTGGCATCCATGCCACAACATCACGCTATGCGGAGAGTGTGGGTTTAGGGGTTCAGTGCTATAACTGCGCGCTGTCAGTCTCTATAGCATTGTCATCAAAGGCGAAACCAGTCTCATTAATATAAATTTCACGTAACAACTCACGCCATTTTTGGTATTGTTCTTCTATAGAACCAGTTAACTCAACTGTACGCCCTTCAATTTCGACTACCATCGGACTTACTTCCGCTTGTAAAGAATCTCCTAATTCACGAATTGCTTCATTATGAATTTCAGCTTCCTCACTGATGTCCATGCCATTCTTATATAAGAGAGCACCAGTAGTAAATAAACCTGGGCCACGCATAACTCCGGCAACCATAATCAATGCAGCCACAAACTTAGTTTGTTTGGCGCGTCGCTCAACTGCGCGTCGTTGCTCGGCTTCAATCAGGTAGTATTTACGCCAGTTTTCATATGGTTCCCACATCTCACCATAAAAATTAGAGTAATGCTCATTTATAGTGTCGATAAATAAAAACTCTCTATCTCGCACTTTACGTACACGATCTAACATGGGGTCATCATTAGCAGGCAAGCGTGTTATCAAACTTTGCCCGTTTGGTCCAGAATCTATGTAATCTGCAAAAGGATCAGGTGAAATACCTGCTGCGTAACGAATTTCAGAAGTGTTACGAATTGCGATCAGATTTTCTTCAGTTAATTTATTACGATGCTTGCGCACATCATTTGCTATGCGGTTGTACACGTACTGATAAACGTCTCTTCCAGGTTTGGTATTACGATAGGACTCATCATCTGCATAGGTTTTATATGTTTTCTCATACCATTCTTGACCTGTGCTATCGATGACATTAATTTTTAATATCATCTCTTCGCCGTTAGAAGTGAGGATAGTGCCGCTAACGACTACATCAGCAATATAAGATTTTTCTGGAAGCACACGAATTGCACCCCAGCCATTAGAATGTTGCAAAGTTTCTTTTAAGTGATAGGCCATAAAGCGTGATTCAGCATCACGTATGTCTTCGTGTGCGCCTTCCTTCTTTTTTTGTTTTTCTGTTATTTCTCCCTCTTCAAATAACAATATGCCTACATCAAGTAAATTACTTTCTTGTAGCTGCGTTGTTTCAGCCTCAATCTCTTCTGGTTCAGTGACTTTAATGCCTGTAGTTGAACAACCACTAAAAATAAGAATTAGAAATAAAAAGCAAAAGAGTGAAAAATTATTATTTTTATACATAGTTATGGTTAGTTAACGCTAGATGGGGGTGCGCTTGCGCTGGATTGTTGTTTTTTATATTTTCGATATTCTTCCCAAAGTTTTTCTCGCAACTCTGGATCCTGTTCTTTTTCTGCTGCCTCACGCAATTGCCTCGCAACTACGTCATCATCATTACCACTCGGAATATTTTTAGGCGAAGTGCCTTTATTTACTTGGCCGTTGTCACCCTCACTAGATTGATTTGAACCATCTGCTTCACTACCTTCAGGTGTTTGCTGTGAACCTGCTTTAGCCATTTGTTCCTCTTTAGAACCACCTTGTTCAGAATCCTCGCCCTCTTCTCCAGCATCTTCAAATTCATCCTCTGCATCAATTCCATCTTTAGCAGCTTCTAATGCTTCACGTTCTTTAGCTCTAGCTTGTTTTTGTTCTTCGGCTTTTTCAAGCTCTCCATGTAGTTGTTTATCATATTCGCTTAGTTCTTTATCAAGTTGCTTATCTAGCTGGGCTACTTTTTCTTCATCGGTTTGTGCTCCACCAGCTTGTGATTCTTCACTTTCATTTTTTGCAGCCGCTTGCTGTTTTTCGGTACTGGTACTTTCAGAAGATTCCTCGCTCTTGCTTGCTTGTTTACTAGATGAAGATTTTTTCTCAGCCTGTTCAGAAGAAGACTGTTCATAGGACTCGGAATCAGGTTTAGGTAAGGAAGGTTTACCATTAGATGATGAGGTACTGCTGCATGCAGCCACAAAAATGCCAAGCACAAACACAAATAGTAAATGAGCCGCTATATTC
>JABDMD010000056.1 GCA_013001685.1 Gammaproteobacteria bacterium
CAGGCAGTTTAATCGTAGCACGCTTTTTACCATTAACTTGTACAACCAGGTCTATACTGTCTTTTTTCAATGCATTTTGATCTACGCTAGGCCACTGTGCCTCTTATATGGCTTTCTCATTGCCTAATCTTTGCCATAATACATGGCATACATGCGGTAATATTGGCGCTAACATGAGTATTATCCCTTGTAGTGCTTCTTGGTAAACAGCCTTTCCTTGCTCGGACATATCTTCAAAACTTTGCAATTCATTGGCCAATTCCATATTGGCTGCTATTGCAGTATTGAAGGTATGTCGTCTACCCATATCATCAGTAACTTTATTAATCGTCTCGTGCAACTTACGACGTAGTGCGCTCTGGCCTTCATTCAAATCAGCTGATATTGAAGGAACATTATTTGGCTTACTTTCTATATAATCTTCGACCAGGCGCCATAGTTTGTTAATAAAACGATAAGAACCCTCCACCGCTGTATCCGACCACTCAAGCGTATGCTCTGGTGGAGCAGCAAACATTACAAATAGGCGCACCGTGTCTGCACCATATTTCTTAATTAACTCCTCAGGATCTACAGTATTACCTTTCGACTTAGACATTTTTGCACCATCTTTTAACACCATACCTTGGGTTAAAAGGTTCGCAAAAGGCTCATCACATTCATATAAGCCTTGGTCGCGCATAAGCTTATTGAAAAACCTCGCATATAATAAATGCAATACTGCATGCTCAATACCACCAATATATTGATCGACTGGCATCCAATAATTGACACGCTCATCTAGCATCATCTCATTGTTATCAACACTGCAATAACGCGCAAAATACCAACTGGACTCAAAGAAAGTGTCAAATGTATCGGTTTCTCTTTTTGCCGGAGCGGCACAAGTTGGACAATTGACATTTATGAACTCGGCTAAATTGTTCAGCGGAGAACTGGCGCCATCGAAATCAATATTTTCTGGTAGCAATACTGGGAGGTCTTGCTCGGGTACAGCTACAGATCCACATTTCTCACAATGAATCATTGGAATCGGACAACCCCAATAACGCTGCCGTGACACGCCCCAATCTCGCAAGCGGTAATTCACTTGTTTATTACCTTTCCCCTGACTCTCTAATTGCTCTGCAATTTTTTCAAATGCCTGCTGAGAGCTTAAGCCATTAAAATGGGCGGAATTAAATAACCAACCTTTTTCAACAAATGCATTTTTCGAAACATCAACTTTGCTAGCATTTTTATCTTCTGCAATAACCGGCTTTATCGGCAAATTATATTTTTTCGCAAACTCCCAATCACGTTGATCATGCGCAGGTACAGACATGACTGCCCCTGAGCCATATCCAGCGAGTACAAAATTTGCAATCCAGACTGGGATTTTTTCACCTGTAATTGGGTGTATGGCCAATAAACTAGTATCTATACCTAGCTTTTCTACAGTACTAATTTCTGCTTCTGAAACTTTTGTTTGTTTGCAACAAGCAATGAATTCAGCAATTTCTTTAGAACACTCAGCAGCAAATGTAGCAAGTTTATGTTCAGCAGCAATCGCCACATAAGTTACACCCATTAACGTATCTGGACGCGTGGTATACACTTTTATTGCATCTTGATCTTCACCGTGGTCTTTTTCTATAGTAAAGCTAATTTCTACACCCTCTGAACGACCTACCCAGTTATGCTGCATAACTTTTACTTGCTCGGGCCACCCATCCAGTTTCTCGAGGTCTTTTAATAGCTCCTCAGCATAGGCTGTAATTTTAAGAAACCATTGTTCAATTTCTTTTCGTTCCACCACGGCACCAGAACGCCAACCGCAACCATCAATTACTTGCTCATTTGCAAGCACCGTTTGGTCAACTGGATCCCAGTTCACTGTAGCTTTTTTCTTATATACCAATCCCTTCTCAAATAGTTTAGTGAAAAACCATTGTTCCCAACGATAGTATTTTGGGTGACAGGTAGCTAATTCACGACTCCAATCATATGCAAAACCCAAACGTTTAAGCTGGGCTCGCATATAGTCAATATTTTCGTAGGTCCATTTAGCGGGTGGCACTTTGTTTTTAATTGCAGCATTCTCAGCAGGCAATCCAAACGCATCCCAACCCATAGGTTGTAATACATTTTTCCCTTGCATACGCTGATAGCGACTAATGACATCGCCAATGGTGTAGTTACGGACATGACCCATGTGCAATCGACCACTTGGATATGGGAACATCGCTAAACAATAGAACTTTTCTTGCTCACTGTCTTCAACCGCTTTAAAGGCATGATTTTCTTCCCAATAGTTCTGAACGAGACGTTCGATTTCTTGTGGGTTATATGAATTTTGCATGCGGGTACGATCAGCGTTGCCAAAAGCTAGCAAGCATAACAGTAAGAATCGCTTTATCTCAATTAAATACTAGCAATAGAAGCTATTAAACATACACTAAATTAAGCATTTAGCGCCCATAAACGTCATCATATCTTTCGATATCATCTTCGCCTAAATATGTGCCGGATTGCACCTCAATAAGCTCAAGGGGAATTTTGCCCGGGTTTTCTAATCTGTGCTTGGTTCCAATAGGTATATAGGTAGATTCATTTTCACTGAGTAGAAATTCTTCATCACCACGAGTAACTCGTGCAGTTCCTTTCACAACAATCCAGTGTTCAGCTCGATGATGATGACTCTGCAATGATAATTTCTGCAATGGGGAAACTGTTATACGTTTGACCTGAAAACGATCTTCAATATCAATAGTTTCATATGATCCCCACGGCCTATAAACCTTAGGATGAATGTCAACTTCAACACGCTGTGCTTGTTTAAGTTTATTAACAATCTTTTTAACATCTTGAGCACGATCAAGTGGCGCAACCAATACTGCATCTGCTGTCTCAACTATGACATGATCTTTAATACCTACTGCAGCAACAAGTCGATTGCTTGCATGAATAAAGCAACCATTACAATCTTCTTCAACTACATCACCATAGCTAGCATTATTATTTTGGTCATGTTCGAACGATTCCCATAGAGCATGCCATGAACCTACATCATTCCAACCACTCTCAAGTGGCACCACAGCTGCTTTGTTAGTCTTTTCCATTACCGCATAATCAACCGAAATACTCGGCGCATTGGAGAAAGTATTTTCATCTAAACGGATAAAATCTAGGTCTTTCTCACCTTTTTCATAGGCTTGTTTGCATGCGTTATAAATTTTTGGCTCATGTTGTTTTATTTCTTGCAAAAACAAACCGGCACGGAATAGAAACATACCACTGTTCCAAAGATAATTTCCACTTTCAATATATTTTTCAGCAGTTTTATAGTCAGGTTTTTCGACAAACTCTGTTACCGAAAAAGCTTTTTCTGAAACTTCATTTTGTGCATGTTTAATATAACCGTATCCTGTTTCAACACGAGACGGAACTACACCGAAGGTGACTAAATTATTTTCTGCAGCTAGATAGGCTTGCTTTACGGCCGAAGAAAACTGTTCTCTATCGCCTAATATATGATCCGCAGGTAACACAAGTAAATGTGCATCATCCTGTTTGCTCAACGCATGTAGCGCTGCAATAGTAATTGCAGGTGCAGTATTGCGACCCACTGGTTCTAAAATGATATCGGAATTTTCTATATTCGCTAAACGCGCCTGCTCAGCTGCCATAAATCGATGTTCATCGTTACAAATTGTTACCACATCACCTACACCATCCAATTCAGCAATACGCTCAAGTGTAGATTGATACAGGCTTTTATCGCCTTTTAAGGGAATAAACTGTTTTGGGTAAAGTTTTCTAGATAAAGGCCATAAACGGGAGCCAGTACCACCAGATAAAATTACAGGAATGAGCGAAGACAATGATTTAGACATGCATAAATACTACAATATTTTAATGAGTTTTAATGTGCTCTAGTTAACCACCTTAAAGCATTG
>JABDMD010000059.1 GCA_013001685.1 Gammaproteobacteria bacterium
CCACTAGACAGGTTATTTAAATAATCCTGATTTTAAATTTTATAAATAGATAGGCTACGCCATTAAATTGCAAATCAGACTAACATAAATCGCTAAACTAGCGGCTGAATTGCCAATCTAGCGCATACGATTTAAAATGGGCAGGCAGCGTTTCCTCAACAGATGGAAGGTATATGGAAAGACGGCGAACACTAGTTAGAAAAACAAATGGGGCATTGTGATTAGCAGCACCTAACATCGCATATCACACCATTTCACCTCATTTACCTCCTGATAGTAGTCGTGATGAAGAGATCTTTGTATATTTTGAAAGTATTCACCATCCGATAGTATTCGGCGACGGTGGATATGCTTGACCGTCAGACTACGCAATAACTCCCCTATCCTCATTGATATTCCATAGCTATTTAGTATCTTAATGTATCTCATTATTTAAGTAATTACTGATGCATTATCAAAAAGGAAATGACAGAGAACAGGTCTTTATGACTAGTTTGGATCAGATGGTGAGTGAGGATAGTTTTGCAAGGATTATTGATCTATTTGTGGATGCTATGCCGATTAAGGAATTGGGGTTCAAGCATGCATCCTTAAAGAAAGAGGGGAATACACCGTATCACCCAGGAGATATGTTCAAGTTGCTGTTGTACGGCTATCGACACGGATTCAGATCATCTAATAAACTCTCTAAGGCTTGTCGTATTAATGTTGAAGTTATGTGGCTAATGAAAGGGCTCCAACCTAGTCCTCGAACAGTCAATTACTTTAGATCTCAAAATACTAAGGCCATTGAAAATGCCAATCGATACTTCATCCAATTATTGAAAAAATGGAAACTGGTAGATGGAAAGACTGTAGCAGTTGATGGAACCAAAGTACGGGGCCAGAATAGTCTCAAGAATAATTTTAATGCAAAAAAGGTCCAGCGACATATTGACTATCTAGATAACAAGATGGGTGAATATATTGAGCAAGAAAAACAGATCAATCAAAAAAGTAAAGGCAAGAAAAAGAAAGATGAGCTGGACAAAATCCATGATAAAATGGATAATCTTGTCAAGCGGGAAGAACGATTTGAAGATATTCGAGAACAAACCGAAAACAGCAAGGATGGTCAAGTTTCTCTCACTGATCCAGATGCACGAGCTGTCATAAAACATCGTAATATAGTGGAGGTTGGTTATAATATACAGACCACAACTGATGGTAAGTACAACATCATCATCGACCAGTTTTGTGGTGGAGTAAATGACCTCAATGATCTAGGAACGGCTGTTAAACGAACACAAAACATCATCCATAAAAAGGATATTAATGTACTTGCCGATTCTGGATACCATAATGGCGCTGAGATTGCATATGTAGAACGATTAGGCGCTAAACCTTTTGTCTCTCCCAAAAAACAAAATCAACAAAAGCAAGAAGGTTATCGTAAAATAGACTTCCGATATGATCGCTCCAATAATACTTATATCTGTCCGCAGGATTATTTAATGGAGCCTATATCAATATTTAAAAGAGGCAATAAACGAAAGTTTACTGTTACCCGATACGCTACTCCAGCATGCGTCGATTGCCCTGTTAGAGATCTTTGTACAACTAACATACATGGCAGATTTATAGAGCGATCTTCACATCAAGATTATGTAGATAGAAATTACAATCGAGTAAATAATAACAAAGACTATTATCGACGTCGCCAAGCTATTGTCGAACATCCTTTCGGTACCATGAAACGCCAGTGGCATATGGATCATACAATACTTAGAGGAAAAGAAAATGTCATTACGGAATATCGAATTTCAGCCATAGCATACAACCTATGTCGCAGTCTGTCTATACTTGGACGAGATGGGTTAATTCAGCGATTAAAGCCCTTAATTCTGAGCACTTTTAGCCTTTTTCGACACATCAGCCTACCTGACCTTGCCCACATAGAGCTTTTTGTTTTTCAACTGATTAAACAGCATATTTACACGAGTAGTCGCAGAGCCTGATATCATGCAATATAAAGGGTTGTTGCTAAGACTCCCGTTAGCCTTCATTAGAACAAAGAAAACCAATGATAAATTTCTTTAGAAAAATCAGACAACGTTTACTGACCGAAAACAAGTTTAGCAAGTATTTGGTGTATGCCATAGGTGAGATCGCCTTGGTTATGATTGGTATTCTATTGGCCTTACAGGTCAACAATTGGAATGAAAACAGAAAATTAGAAGTAAAATCACATAATTATATACAACGCTTAAAGGTTGATCTAGATAATATGTCTGAAGACGCAGATAATTCTGTGAGGGGCTCAGAACGAAGATTGAAAAGGGCATTGGTGGCCTTAAAAGCTCTAGAGGCAAAGGAACTTCTACCTGAACAACAAGAGAACTTTGACCATCACTTAAGTGGATATTTTAAATTTGACATTAGCATTCAAAACATAACCGTCTATAATGAAATGATAAGTTCTGGTGATCTAGGCCTTATTAAAAATGAGTGGTTAAGAACTGCATTTGCTGATTTATCAGATAGGCGTGATTTTATAATTGAATTAAATCAAGCTAATCATAATGCCTATAAGAATAATACGGAAATCATTGAAAAATACGTCAAATACAACTTTTTAGACTCAACAAAAATAAAAGCTATATACGACTTTGACGCCATGGCCAACGATGATTCTTTTGTCAATCATATTTCAAATCAAGTCTATGTATGGCATGATATAGTTAGAATACATAAAGTATATCAAAGGCGAGTTAATATCACTAAAGACAGCATCCTAATTGAGCTAAAAAAAATGAAAAATGATCAAGTTCTTCAGAAAAATTAGACAAAAATTACTTTCAGAAGGTAAAACTGGAAAATATTTAAAGTATGCCATTGGTGAAATATTTCTTGTAGTTATTGGAATTTTGATTGCATTGTCTATAAATAATTGGAACCAGGATAGATTGAATGCTACTACTGAAAAGAAAATTCTAAAAGAAATAGAAAATGATTTAATGGAAACACTTAAGGATGCTAATAATGATCTTGGAGCTCATAATGAAATGCTTTCAAGTACTTTTAAAAGTATACAATACTTACAACAAAATGAGGTTCATATAGATACACTTACCAAAACACTAACACGTTCTTTTAGTGATACTCGAACATACGCAAAATCTGGTGGTATGGAATATTTAAAATCTAAAGGCCTTGCTATTATTAAATCCGATTCATTACGTAAGGAAATCACAGATTTGTATGAGTTATCTATAAAAAGATTAGATCAATCCGCTGAAGAATATGATAGTGATATTGAATTTGCACCATATCTCAAATCACACTTTACAATAACAAGTCAACCCGTTCGGAATATAAAACCATCTTATTTAAACGATTCAATCCCTCTATACCGTTATAAAATTAAAGATTATAATAAAATAAAAATGGATAGTTCACTAC
>JABDMD010000081.1 GCA_013001685.1 Gammaproteobacteria bacterium
ATTAGTAGTAAGCCACGGCGATAAGGATCATGCTGGAGGTTTACAAGGGGTATTATCAAACATAAAAGTCGATCATTTAATTAGTAACAAGGACGGCTATGACCATAGAAGCTTGAGTGTTTGTAAAGCAGGAATGGAATGGGTATGGAATTCAGTACGTTTTCAGTTTTTACACCCACCTTCAGCAAAAAATGGTAGTAGAAAACTCTCAAGTAATAATAGTTCCTGTGTGCTGCTTGTGGAGCATCCTGCAGGTAGTATTTTGCTTACAGGTGATATTGAGAAGCGGATTGAGAAGAAATTGGTCAAAGAACAAGCTGATTTGCTTAATATTGACGTTTTGATTGCGCCACACCATGGAAGTAACTCTTCTTCTACTGGTGCGTTTATTCAAGCTACTTCGCCAGATTATGTCGTATTTACTACTGGTTACAGAAATTCGTACGGATTTCCCGATGAAAAAGTGGTCTCACGTTATAAAGAGTTTGGTAGTGACTTAGTAAATACGGTATCTCACGGTATGATTACGTTTAATTTTTCAGATAAAAATGGATTGCAATTACAGCCAGGATATCGTGAAGTGCGACAACGCTTCTGGCATTCGAAGGTCTAGTTAAATATTGGGCCAATCAGGCGTCTAAAATGCTATTTGTCTAAGCAAAGTAAAATCTCAAGGAGTTATGCTAAGTGTATGAAATTGTAAAAGCAGGCGGTTGGTTGATGTTGCCAATCATAGCCAGTTCTATTGTTGCTTTAGCGATTATTATTGAACGATTCTGGACGCTACAAAAAGAGCGTGTAGCACCGAAGTATTTGGCTGCAAAAATATGGCAGTGGAGTAAAGAAGGCAAATTAGATGAAAATCGTATATTACAAATTCGTAAGAGTTCTCCTTTGGGCAGAATACTTGCTGCAGGATTGCTAAATAAGAATTATGACCGCGAAATCATGAAAGAGAGCATAGAAGAGACTGGTCGACATGTTGCTCATGAGTTAATGCGTTTTTTGAATACCTTGGGCACGATTGCTGCAATTTCACCTCTGCTTGGTCTTTTAGGAACCGTTATAGGAATGATTCAGGTCTTTAGTGTGATTACAAGTGTAGGAGTAGGTGACCCGGGTGAGTTAGCTGGTGGTATCTCAAAAGCGCTGATAACTACTGCTGCAGGGCTTAGTGTTGCCATTCCTAGTTTAATCTTTGTTCGTTACTTCAGAAGAAGGTTAGATACCTTAGTAGTGGGCATGGAAGAGGAGGCTATTAAATTGGTTGAAGTGATGCATGGTCAGCGTAAGGTCAGTTCATAATTCATTTGGCATAAATAAATATTAAAAATGAATTTTACTCGCGCAGAAGAAGATCGTCTTGATGTAAACATCACACCGCTGATTGATGTGGTGTTTTTATTGTTGATTTTTTTTATGGTGACTACCACATTTAATCAACAAGCTGAATTAAGAGTAGATTTACCTGAGGCTTCTGCTGAGGAACAAGCGCTAGAAGTTATTCCAATAGAAATAACTATTGATCCTGCAGGAGCATATTTTGTTAATGGGCAAAGTTTAGCTAAAAATGATGCCAAGACACTTTTACAGTCATTGCAAAAAATTGTAGCAGGCGATAAAGATAAAAATGTAATCATTAGAGCGGATGCAACTACTCCACATCAAGCTGTTGTTACCGCAATGGATACAGTTGCTAAAGCCGGCGTATCAAAATTATCGATTGCGACTTCTAAACCAAAATAATCTAAATTTCTAAATTCATAATGGCCGAGCAAGCCTCTACTCTACCTAAGCAATCAGGTTGGCGAATATACCGCCGACTTCTAAGTTATTCCTTATCAAAATGGCAATATTTGCTATTAGGTTCTATAGCGTTGATGTTTCTTTCTGGAATGGAGGCATTGATGGTCTATTTGCTAGGCCCGTTTATCGATAGCTCCTTTGTTGAAAAAAACTACGAAGAAATAAAATGGATACCAATTGCGTTACTAGTTATTTTTATTCTTAGGGGTATCGCAAATTTCGTTGGTACGTATTTGATAGGATTCGTTGGTGCGTTTGTAACTAAAACACTGCGCCAACAAATGTTTGAGCGTGTTCAATTTCTGCCTACAAATTATTTTGACCATCAAGCAACAGGCACTTTGTTATCAAAATTTTCCTATGATGTTGAACAGATTATCGGTGCAGCGGTTAAAAGCTTACGTAGTTTGGTAGAAGATGTCTTCAAAGTTATTTTTCTTTTAGCTGTTATGTTTATCAATAACTGGAAGCTGGCGTTGTTGTTTTTGATCGTCGTGCCAATAATTGCGGTAATTGTTGGTTATACCAGTAAGCTATTTAGAAAGTTCAGCACGAAAATGCAAAAGTCTGTAGGTAAGATCACGCATATTGTTGAAGAAAGCATAATTGGTCATCGTATTGTAAAAATATTCGGTGGACAGCAATACGAAATTGATAAATTTGAGCATGCTAATGAGCGTTATCGTCGCAATAATATGCGCAAGATTACTACTAAGGCGGCCAGTACACCGGTTATTCATACTTTAGTAGGTTTTGTATTGGTTGCTGTGTTGGCAATAGCTGCAAGGCCAGAAATTGCAACCGAGGAAACTGCTGGTGGATTTGTAAGTTTCATAATAGCAATGATTGCAATTTTAACGCCAGCAAAAAAACTAACTTTACTGAATGAAATATTACAAACTGGAATAGCAGCTGGTAAAAGCGTATTTGAATTGATTGATTCTGAAAAAGAAAAAGATCCTGCAAGCAAAGTATTGACTAATTGCAAGGGCAGGGTTGAATATAATGATGTGTGCTTCAAATATACTTCTCGTGAAGCTAAAGCCTTGGAACATATTAATTTAACTGTTGAGTCAGGTGAAACCGTGGCTTTTGTAGGAAAGTCGGGAAGTGGAAAAACAACCATTGTTAACTTGTTGCCGAGGTTTTACGATGTTGATTCCGGTTCAATAACCATTGATGGTGTAAACACTAAAGATCTTAGTTTGGCTTCTTTGCGCAGCCAGATTGCCATCGTAAATCAAGATGTGATTCTTTTTAACGATACCATTGCTAATAACATTGCCTATGCACAAAAAATAGACGCTGAAGATAAGCGTGTAACAGAAGCTGCAGAAGCAGCGCGGGTATTAGAATTTACCGATAAACTACCTGATAAGTTAAATACCTTAGTAGGTGAAAATGGTGTGTTGTTATCTGGCGGCCAACGTCAACGAATTGCCATTGCAAGGGCATTATTGAAAGATGCGCCGATCTTAATTTTGGATGAAGCTACATCTTCGTTAGATACAGAATCAGAGCAATACATTCAGAATGCTTTAGAGTTACTACAAAAAGATCGCACTACGCTGGTTATTGCGCATCGTTTATCAACCATTGAAAAAGCAGATCGAATTGTTGTAATGGATAAGGGTTCCATTGTAGAGATTGGTAGTCATAAAGAATTGCTGCATAAAGATGAGGCTTATGCTTCACTGTATAAGACGCAAATCAGTGAACCAAGCTTGGCTGTTAACGCATAGAATTAAATGCAAAAATTATAAGTTTCTTAGTTAATCTTGGTTTGATAATCGACATCGAAAAACTTTGGTATTCAAAAAATATTCTATCTATATTTTTATTGCCACTTTCGTGGCTATTTCAACTGGCTTCATTTCTTAGGCGTTCGTTTTATAAGGTATTTCATACTAATGCAGGGATTGAAGATGTCTGCATAATAATAGTCGGGAATATAACAGTTGGTGGTGCAGGTAAAACACCGTTTGTTGTCTACTTGGCACAGTGTTGTATACAACAAGGCCTGAAAACAGGTGTAGTGGCGCGTGGATATGGACGCACTGATGAATCTTACTTAGTTGAAGTGCTAAATGATAGTGATGCGGTTGAAGTAGGTGATGAAGCCTTGATGCTTAAACAACAAATTTCGTGTCCTATTACAGTCGCGGCAGATCGCAGAAAGGCAGCTATGTACTTAAATGACAAATATGATCTTGATGTGATTATTTGTGACGATGGTTTGCAGCATTACAATTTAGCTCGCGATTATGAAATTGCAGTAGTTGATGGGGAACGAGAATTTGGTAATGGCAGGTGTTTGCCAGCAGGACCATTACGCGAGCCTGTTTCTCGTCTAAATCAGGTAGATATTGTAATTTGTAATGGCAAAAACGCAGCCTATGAATATCAATACACTGCTATTCACAACAATCTCGTGTCTTTAGCTAACAGTTCGGAAAATAAAGCATTAGAGCAGTTCTCTAGCAAAAAAGTACACGCAGTGGCAGGAATAGGCAATCCTAAACGCTTTTTTGTCATGTTGGAGGATGTTGGGATAAGGGTTATTCCACATATATTTCCAGATCATCACGCGTATAAACAATCGGATTTAGAATTTAATGATAAATTACCTATTATCATGACTGAGAAAGATGCAGTAAAATGTAAGCACTTTAACAAAGATTATATTTGGTATTTGCCGATCAAAGTAATGCCAAACGATAAGCTGGAAAAACGTATTTCACAACTATTAGAAGGAATAAGTTAATGGATATGCAATTATTAGATATATTGGTGTGCCCGGTTACAAAAGGACCGCTTAAATTTGATAAAGACAAGCAGGAATTAGTCTCGACTTCTGCGCGGCTTGCCTATCCAATACGAGACGGTATTCCAGTGATGTTAGAGGATGAAGCGAGAGAGATTTCTGAAGACGAATATGAAAAATATAAAGCTTTGTAGCTTGATAAAAGTTGCAGAATTTTATAAGTGAGTTTTAAAGTTGTTATTCCTGCACGCTATGCTTCAAAGCGTTTACCAGGTAAAGCCTTATTAATCCTTAAAGATAAACCTATCGTTCAATACGTATATGAAAATGCATGTGCGAGTGGTGCAGACGAGGTTATTATTGCTACTGATGATCAGCGTATAGTTGATGCTGCAAAAAAATTTAATGCAAAGGTATGTTTAACTTCTGATAAACATACCTCGGGTACAGATCGTATTGCAGAAGTTGCAGAATTAAGTGGTTGGGGGAAAGAAGTGGTGATAGTCAACGTTCAAGGAGATGAGCCACAAATGCCTGCGACAAATATTAAACAAGTTGCACAAAATCTTTTTTCGCATGAAAAGGTAAGTATGTCTACTTTATGTGCGCCTATTACTGACAATAAAGATTTTGATAATCCTAATGTTGTGAAAGTTATTTTTGATGCAAATAACCTGGCATTGAATTTCAGCAGAGTGATAGAGAAGCTTAATTGTAAAAATCCAATTACCCATAGAAGTAATGTATATAGACATCTAGGTATCTACGCCTACAGAGTCGGATTTTTAAATACCTTTACCAGCCTACCTCCGTCATCATTTGAAATAAAAGAGTCACTTGAACAACTTAGGGCATTACAAAACGGTCATCAAATATTCGTTGAAGTGTGTAAGCAAACAACAGGAATTGGTGTGGACACACAAGATGATTATGACGCCCTGCTGAAGTCAATCTAAAATATAATGAAGTGGAATATCAAACAACGTAAACGCAAATACGATGGGCACTTTAAAGTAGATCAACTAATTGTGCAGCATGAACTTTTTGCTGGAGGTATGAGCAAAGAGTTAACACGAGAACAAGTTTCCAGACAAAATGCCGTAGCGGTGCTACCTTATGATCCAATTCGAGATGAAGTGGTTCTGGTAGAACAATTTAGAGTGGGAGCATTAGATGATGAAAATCCCTGGCTCATAGAGATAATTGCAGGATTAGTAGAAGATGGTGAAGACTTTGAAAAGGTAGCTCACAGAGAGGCATTAGAAGAAGCGAATTGTAAATTAGAGAATTTGCGTCATGTTGCTTCCTTTTTTCCAACGCCAGGTGGCTTCTCTGAACTTTCTCACGTGTATATAGGAAAAACAGATGCTGGCGGTTTAGAGGGAGTCTGTGGTTTAGAAGAAGAGGGTGAAGATATACGCGTTCATGCGGTAACTTCAGATCAGGCTATAGGTATGTTGAAGCATGGGAAAATTCGCTCTGCAATCCCAATGATCGCAATGTATAACTTTATGCAGCTGCGTGAGATGCTGCATAGAGAGTGGTCGAATTAGCTAATTTACTCTAATTCAACTTTTAAAAAAATAGTGCTCTGTAAGTCTTCAGAATTTCGTGACGTGCTAAGAATGCCACTGTCTTTAGATTTTGCGTCTGTATCGATACCGCCAATTTGTATCCATTCTCCAAGTTTGGCATCTACCGTAGTAGAGGCTTCTTGTACATCGACAGTGCCCCTATACCCATCACTAGTGTAACTATATTCATCACTTGCAGTTCGATAGTGTGGTTGAACTTGCAATGTGACAGTGTCATTACCGGTTAGCCTTGGAGTTACATAAAAGCCACTAGTTACATCTTGATAATCAACACTGTCATAAACTGATACACCATGGCGATGTTTAATGATGGTGCGATGTTCATAAGGACGAATCTCGCCAGCGGTAATGAATGCTTGGCCACCTTCGATGACACGAATCATATGTTCAGTATTGTTTTGTGATCTATTCTTTGTGCTATTGATATGCACTTTTGTGCCTTCCTCATGGGGAGGGTGATCACCAACAACTACTTCTATATCGTCACCAATTTCATAATTGCCTGAAGTATTGAAGTCAGTAGATCTAGATTCTGCATCAACGTTGTTGCGTACTTTGATAATTAAATTACGTGGCGCTTTATCCATTACTTGAAGTAAACGAGATACTTCTTCAAATGTTTTAGCATCTGTCCTAAGAAATATTTGAAAGCCCGTGCCGGTTATTGCGTCGTTTGGCTTTAGCATGGGCTTGATAACTGGAATAATTTCATCTGCTGGGCGATTTTTTAAATCTATAATTTCTAATGGATCATTTTGGTCTGCATAAGTTGTGCTAGTCACCAGTAAAGACAGAATAAAAAGTAAAGGCCATATACAATTAGATGCAGATTTTGTTAAATACATAATCTCCTAACCTCAGCTTCCTGTTGACTAAGTTCCCAAATGGTTTTAAATGTTTCCATCAGTTCTTTAGACTTATCAATATCATTAAAGTTTACCTCTGCATCGTATAAATCAGACTTAATGTTATGGATATAGCCGATAGAGTCTGCAACCAAATAACTTTGATTAAATTGAGCATAATCATTACAGATGGTGCGTATTTCAATTTTCGAAGAAATACGCTGGCTTAAATTCAAAATACGATGATTGTTCTTAACTATTGGTTCAGTATCGTGTACCAGGATTCTAATATTTGAGGTCTTGGTTCGGCGAATAAACTCCGAAGCGTTTTCAATGAAATCTTGTTTGCTGAATATAGTGGCATCAAGCTGGCGACTGATAATAGAAATTTGATTTTGTGCTGCCGATAGTAGCTTTAGAATAGCTTCACTATTAAGCTGGCGAGTATCTACCTGCATGCATTCGCTGGTAACTCCAAGCATGAAATTCTTGAAATAATTATCTTTAGAAATCCCCATATATAAAATGTTCTTATTAATTTATTGATATTTATTAAGTGTTACAATTTGTTCAAATTATAAACCAGCAGCTCCATAATCTCATTGCAAATAGGAATTTAATAATAAACACTTATTGAACTATGAGTTATCTTCATAATCCAATCTGATTATAGGATAAGTTTAACAACCATTATTCGGAATTTGGCTATTTATCGCGTATAGTGCCTCAAAAATTCGCGCTTGAAATATATAAATTCCTCAGTAAAATTTTCCCGCCGAATCAATGAGTGAAAGGCATTTTTCTCATTTATTGCTGTATCTAGACCATGATAAAGATAAAAAATCTAACAAAAAAATTCGGGCATTTAACTGCAGTTGAAGACGTGTCTTTTGAAGTCCAGCCAGGAGAGGTGCTTGGTTTTTTAGGACCTAATGGTGCTGGTAAATCCACTACCATGAAAATGATTACGGGATTTCTTGCGCCCACTGCTGGGAGCATCGAGGTCTGCGGGTTTGATGTCAGCGAAAAACCAATCGAAGCAAAAAAACGTATAGGCTATCTGCCTGAAGGTGCGCCTAGTTACGGTGAGATGACTCCAGTTCAGTTTTTGGAATTCATTACACAAGTTCGACAACTCTCAGGTCAGAATAAGATTGATCGTAATAAAGAAGTTATTCAGCAATTACATTTAGATAAAGTGCTTAATCAATCGATTGAAACTTTGTCGAAAGGTTTTAAAAGAAGAGTGGGCTTGGCGCAAGCTATTTTGCATGACCCAGATGTGCTTATTTTAGACGAACCTACTGATGGTTTAGATCCAAATCAAAAATTTGAAGTTCGCGAGCTAATTAAGAGTATTGCTCCAGATAAAGTCATAATTATTTCAACTCATATTCTTTCAGAAGTGGATGCAATTTGCTCACGTGCCATCATCATAGCAGATGGGAAAGTTTTAGTTGATGACACACCGGAAGGATTACGCAGTAAATCTAGTTGTGACAAGATGGATGATATTTTCCGTGAAATCACTAGTGGCCATATTTCCTAAATTACAATGCATCGATAAGGCATCATGAGAAATATCATAACCATATTCAAAAGAGAGCTAGGCAGTTACTTCGCAACTCCTGTAGCTTATGTGTTCATCGTAATCTTCTTAATCATGAGTGGCGCAATGACATTTTACTTAGGTAATCTGTATGAACGCGGCCAAGCAGATTTAAGTCCATTCTTTCAATATCATCCTTGGTTGTATCTATTTCTTGTGCCAGCAATTGGCATGCGTTTGTGGGCAGAAGAACGTAAGAGCGGAACAATTGAATTATTAATGACTTTGCCAATTTCTGTAGGACAATCGGTTATAGGAAAATTCCTAGCCGCATGGGTGTCTATTGGTATTGCGCTTGTGCTTACTTTCCCTATATGGATTACTATAAATTATTTAGGTGAGCCCGATAATGGTGTAATTTTAGCGGCTTATCTCGGAAGTTTTCTAATGGCGGGTGGATTCCTTGCGATTGGCTCATGTATTTCTGCAATGACAAAAAATCAAGTGATTGCGTTTATCATTACTGTAGTAATTTGTTTCCTATTCTTATTAGCCGGTTCGCCTTTGGTGCTGAACTTCTTTAAGGCTTGGATACCTCAAAATATAGTCGATGCGATTTCATCTTTAAGTTTCTTAACGCATTTTGTGTCACTAGCAAAAGGTGTGATCGATCTACGTGATGTAATTTATTTCGTCTCTTTAATTGGTTTTTGGTTATATGCTAATACCATCATTGTTGAAATGAAAAAAGCAGATTAGTGTTATGGCAGCTCAAAAGACAAAATCATTTACGGTAATAGGATTAATTGTACTCATTGTCTTGTTCCTGGTTGTGAACATGGTGAGTAGCACGTTATTCACAAATACACGCATCGATCTCACCGAGAATGAGCTTTATACTTTAACGGATGGAACTCGCAATATTATTAAAAATATTGAAGAACCTGTAACGATGTATTTGTTCTATTCAGATAAGGCTAGTGAAGATGTGCCACAACTACGTACTTACGCAACACGTGTAAAAGAATTGCTGAAAGAATACGAACAATTATCAAATGGTAACATCGTTCTTAATATTGTAGATCCTCTACCTTTCTCAGAAGAAGAAGATCAAGCAGGTTCATTTGGTTTACAAGCTATTCCAGTGGGAGCAACTGGCGAAAATGTTTATTTTGGTTTGGCTGCGAGTAATGCAGTTGGGGACACTGAAGTATTGCCATTTTTCCAACCACAACGTGAACAGTTTCTGGAATACGATGTAAGTAAGCTCTTATCTACGTTATCAAATCCGAAAAAAACCGTAGTAGGCGTTATCACACAGCTGTCTATATTTGGTGGGTTCGATATGCAAACCACACAAATGACTAAAGCCTGGGCCCTTATTGCGCAAATGCGACAATTATTTGAAGTAAAGCAGTTAGATGTCACTACAGACTTAATCGATGCGGATGTAGATATCCTCTTGGTATTACATCCTATGTCACTTACCTAGCCTACAC
>JABDMD010000087.1 GCA_013001685.1 Gammaproteobacteria bacterium
CTCTTAGACCTTTTGATGGAAAGAGGGGTTAAGAATGGTGTCGAGTTGCAACAAGTCACTAAACACGAAATGCATAAGATTGAGCCAAGGGCATATTCTTGGGATCGTGCGATATTTTCTCCAACAACCTCTTCGGCAGATCCTATCGCTGTTATTCAAGCGATGGAGGTAGATGCAAAAAGCGCAGGTATAGATATACATTACGGTGTGAAATACCTTAACAATAAGCATAATAAAATTGAAACTACAAATGGGTACTATAGTGTAAAGTATGTAGTAAATGCAGCGGGTTTATATGCGGACAAAGTAGCGCGAGATTTTAACTTTTGTAGCAACTATACCATTTTGCCATTTAAGGGAATCTATTTAAAATCTAATGAAGCTGCAAATGCCTATAAAACTCACATTTACCCTGTACCTGATTTGGAAAATCCATTTTTAGGGGTACATTTTACTATACAGGTAGATGGGAAAGTTAAAATAGGGCCTACAGCGATACCTGCTTTTTGGAGAGAACAATATAAATATCTAGATAATTTCAAGCTTAATGAGTTTGTAGATATTTCTTCAAGGTCTGTTGGTTTACTGTTGAAATCAAATTTCAATTTCTCAAGACTTGCGGTAGATGAGACCAAAAAATACTCTCGCAAGCGGCTAGTAAAGCTTGCTAGTGGTCTAGTGCCAGATATCCGCCACAATTATTTCAAGCAATGGGCTAAGCCGGGAATTCGCGCACAGTTAATTGATCTGAAAAGCCGTAAGCTAGAAATGGATTTTGTGTTAGAGGGTGATAATAAATCTATGCACGTTCTTAATGCAGTTTCACCTGGATGGACTTGCTCCATACCATTTTCAAAACATGTGGTTAGTGAAATAAGTAGGAGACTGAATGAATAATATTAAGAAAATCCTGATTACTGGAAATATGGGTTACATCGGTCCAGTTTTAACATCTTATTTGAGGTCTATCTATCCTGGTATAGAAATCTATGGAATTGACTTAGGTTTTTTTGGTCACTGTCTTACAGGTGCTTCAGTAATTCCTGAATCACGTGTTGATATTCAATATATTTCTGATGTTCGTAACCCGTCGGAAATTTTCCTAAAAGATATTGATGCAGTTATACATTTAGCCGCAATTTCAAATGACCCTATGGGAAATGCTTTTGAAGACGTAACAACACAAATAAATTATCAAGCTAGTATTGATATCGCTAAAGCAGCCAAAGCTGCAGGAGTGAAATCGTTTGTATTTGCTTCAAGCTGTAGCGTATACGGATATGCGGAGGGTGATGCGCGTGATGAAGGGTCTGAGCTAAATCCGTTGACTGCTTATGCAAAATCGAAAATCAATACTGAGAAAGCAATTGAAGATCTGGCTGATGAAAATTTTGTAATTACAAGTCTTCGCTTTCCAACGGCTTGCGGAATGAGTGATCGTTTACGTTTAGATTTAGTCCTAAATGATTTTGTTGCTTCTGCCGTCGCTGCAAAGAAAATTACTATTTTAAGCGATGGAACGCCGTGGCGACCACTAATTGATGTAAAAGATATGTCTAGAGCTATGGATTGGGGCATTAATCGTACCTCTGAATCTGGAGGCAACTTTTTGGCGATTAATGTGGGACGAACAGAGTGGAATTACCAAGTAAAAGAATTAGCTGAACAAGTTTGCAAGGTTATACCAGATGTTGAAATCGAAATTAATACTAATGCACAGCCAGATAAAAGATCATATCGAGTAGATTTTAGTTTGTATAAAAAACTTGCTCCTAATCATCAACCGCAAGTAGATTTAACACAGACGATAACCGAACTAAAAAATGGTTTAGAAATGATGCAGTTCAGCGATCAAAGATTTAGAGAATCTGAATACATCCGTCTGAAGGTATTGTCCAGACTAATAGAGGATGGCGTGCTATCCGAGCAACTAGAATGGGCTAATCGAGCGACTGCATAAAATAAACTCGAAAATTTGAAGAGCAATGATTTTTCAAAAAACTAAGCTCAATGACGTTCATATTGTAAAACTAGAGCCTTTGGCTGATGAGCGTGGGTTTTTTGCGCGTTCTTGGTGTAAAAAAGAATTCTCTGATCAGGGCTTGGCGAATGACTGTGTGCAATCCAATCTGTCATTCAATAAAACTAAGGGCACATTAAGGGGTATGCATTATCAAGCTGAACCTCATGGGGAAGTGAAGCTCGTTAGATGTATAAAAGGGGCAATTTACGACGTAGTAATCGATTTGCGTGAACAATCTAGCACGTATTTAGAGTGGCTAGGGGTGGAATTAAATGATGAAAATCGTGACATGCTCTACATACCCAAGGGGTTTGCTCATGGTTTTTTGACGCTTAGAGATAATGTAGAAATACTTTATCAGATGTCTGAATTCTATAAACCAGATGCAGCGCGCGGCCTTAGATATGATGATCCTGCATTTAATATACAGTGGCCTGCTGAAGTCACAGAGATTGCTGAAAAAGATAGAACATGGCCAGACTTCCATTGTTAAAAAGCGATATATATAAATACATGTTTGTAGTGCATGCATATAAATCTGTTTAGTTAATGAGTGATTTAAAAGACCAAATAGCTGTAGTAACTGGAGCCAGTAGTGGTATTGGTAAAGCCTGTTGTTATGCGTTAGCTAAAGCAGGGGTAGCCGTGTGTTTATTGGGAAGAAATATAAATGAATTAAAAAAAATTGAAAGTGAGATCAGGGAATATTCTCCTTTATCAAAAGCTGTGAAAGTAGATTTATTTAATGATGATGAAATAAGCGAGGCAGTAAGTCTAATTAAAAATGAGTATGGAGCAGTGCATATTTTGGTTCATAGTGCTGGTATATATTCGGTGGGGAAAGTTAAAGAAGCGCCTGTGCAAGATTTTGATGATCAATACAAAATAAATGTACGTGCACCATATTTTCTCACACAACAATTATTATCATTGATTGATAAAAGTCTTGGTCAAATTGTATTTATCAACTCTACCGTGGTTATGGCTGCAAAAAGCAATCTATCTCAGTATTGTGCTACAAAGTCTGCTTTAAAAGCATTGGCAGATAGTTTGCGTATTGAAATAAATACTGAAGGAATAAGAGTGCTAACGATCTATCCTGGTCGTACAGCTACTCCTATGCAAGAGGACATATGTAAGCATGAAGGTATAGCATATAACGCCGAAACCATGATTCAACCAGAGCAAGTGGCTAAACTTTTAGTTTCTTCACTCAAGATGCCTAGAGATGCTGAAATTACCGATATAACGGTACGCCCGATGAATGCTGCATAAAAGTAATAATTTATAATCGAAAAAATTATTTGAAATGGAACATTATTAATGACTGAATTTAATTGCCGATTTTGTGGCACTAAACTTAATCACGTATTTGCAGATTTGGGTTCAACACCTATTGCAAATGACTACATTAAGGAGGAGAACTTGCACTCCATGGAGCCTTTCTATCCTCTTGAAGTATATGTTTGTGATGCTTGTTTTTTAGTGCAGTTGCCAGAACATCAATCTGCAGAGAATATTTTTGCAGAAGACTATACATATTTTTCTTCTTACTCTGATAGTTGGTTAAAGCATGCCAGTGACTATGTAGATATGATGGTCGATCGCTTTGAATTTGACCAAGCTTCTAAGGTTATCGAACTTGCTAGTAATGATGGTTATTTGCTTCAGTATTTCAAACAAAAGGGAGTGCCAATATTAGGTATAGAGCCTGCAGCTAATGTTGCTGAAGTTGCAGAAAAAAATGGCATACCATCAGTAGTTAAATTTTTTGGTGTGCAAACTGCTAATGAGCTAGTTGATGATGGAATACAGGCTGACTTAGTATTGGGAAATAATGTTTTAGCGCATGTTCCAGATATTAACGATTTTGTAAAAGGCATGAAAATAATATTGAAAGAACAAGGCGTGATTACGATGGAGTTTCCGCACTTATTGCGTCTTATAGAGCTTAATCAATTTGATACGATATATCACGAGCATTTTTCTTATTTGTCATTTACCACCGTTGAAAAAATCTTTGCCAAACACGGTCTAACTCTTTTTGACGTTGAAGAATTACCAACTCATGGTGGGTCATTGCGTATTTTTGCGCGACACCAACAAGATGAAGGTAAACCAATTACTGATCGTGTAGTGGCGTTGCGAGATACGGAGGCAAACAAAGGGTTTACAACACTTGAGCACTATTTGAGTTATCAGGCACAAATCGATAAGACTAAACGTAATTTATTAAAGTTTCTTATTGACGAAAGAGAGAAAGGGAAAACAATTGTTGGTTATGGAGCTCCTGCTAAAGGTAATACATTGCTGAACTACTGTGGAGTGGGAACTGATTTTATTCAGTACACTGTGGATAGAAGTCCTGCTAAAAAAGGCTCTTATTTGCCAGGAACACGTATTCCAATTTATGACCCTGAGAAAATTTCTGAGACACGTCCCGACTATATTCTTATTTTACCTTGGAATCTCAAAGACGAGATTATTAAGCAAATGGCTAATGCGCGTTCCTGGGGCTGTAAGTTTGTGGTACCAATCCCTTCTGTAGAAGTTATAGATTAGTTAAGTGTTTCTATTTAGTGATATGGAAAAGTTTTCTAAGCCATGGGTTAGAGGTTAGCAGATGACCATTGGCGAAGATATGTTTGCATTAGTAGAGCGTTTATTTCCAATTTGTAGAAGTATTACAGGTAATGGGGTAAGGCAAACTCTAAATATTGTAAAAGAGTATCTTCCTATTGATGTGCATGAAGTACCAAGTAATACGAAAGTATTTGATTGGACTGTGCCGCGCGAGTGGAATATTAGGGATGCTTACATAAAAAATGAGAAAGG
>JABDMD010000096.1 GCA_013001685.1 Gammaproteobacteria bacterium
TTTTTCGCTTTTTCGCGAATTTTTTCCTCCACAAAATCCGAGTGTTCAAAACCTCTAAACGTTATTTGTACTGGGGATTGCATTTTTGGCTCTCTATTTTTTTATTCAAATAATCTTGTATGTGGAAGCTATACTTATAACTAGTATAAACTGATATTTGAATGGGATATTGACCAGTGTCAAAGCCGAGGCACTCAATGCTGGCTTAAATAAGACATTATGATTCTCAATAGACGGTCAACACTAGTCATTTCATTATTATTTATCACAATAATCTCATCGATTCTTTATGTATCTATTCGTCAAAATGAAAGCATTTTATTTCTGGAAGATTTGGTTGCTGGCCATGAGAAAAGTCGACTTAAAAGCCATACACCTAAACCAAAACAAATATCAATTAATTATGAAATCAAAAGTAATCAGTACCAAGCAGATTTATATATTCCTCAAGAATCAGCATTAGCGAGTATCGTTCTAATACCTGGAGTAGCGGCACAAGGCAAAGAGGATTTGCGATTAGTAGCATTTGCTACAACACTGGCACGTAGCCGTTTTATGGTTCTTGTTCCAGAAATCTCTAACCTACGTGAACTCAAAATTCGAGCTGAAGACAGTCGTACTATTATAGATGCATTTACATATCTTATTTCTCGTCCTGATATTCCAGTACAAGGGCAAGCTGGAATAGGCGCGTTTAGTTATGCAGTCGGTCCAGCCGTCTTAGCGGCACTTGATCCTGACGTTCGCGAAAAAATTGACTTTATATTGAGTGTTGGTGGTTATTACGATGTTGAACAAGTGATTACTTTTTTTACCACAGGGTACTTTAAAAATGACAACGGCTGGCAATATATAAAACCAAACGAGTATGGTAAGTGGGTATTTGTTCTAAGCAATATTGAACGCTTATCAAGACAAACTGATAAAGAAATTTTCTATGCAATAGCTCAGCGAAAAATGGATAACCCAAATGCATCGATCGAGGATCTGACCAATAATTTATCAGTTGAAGCAAACTCGATACTAGCTCTATTAAAAAATCAAAATTATAGTGAAACCCTAACTCTAATTACAGGCATTCCAAATGCTATTCGCGCTGATTTAAATGCGTTAAATCTCTCTAACAAAAACCTTTCTCAGCTAAACGCAAAACTTATATTGCTACACGGTATTGATGACGACATTATTCCCTATACTGAAAGCATTTTATTATCTAGAGCTGTAGCGGAAGGTCAATCTGAATTATTTATTGTTGACGGTCTAGCACATGTAAATGTTCACCCTAATCTAGTGAACCAATGGAAGTTATTGCGCGCAATTGATGCTTTGCTAGACCTTAGAAAAGACAAACTTGAATAAAATGGCCGCATGTTTGACGCAAATCAACTCATGGTTAAGCCAAAAAATAGTATAAAAAGCAGGTAATTAACCAGCAAAAAGAAACGATGCCAATATACGATTTTAAATGTAATAGCTGCGGTCATGAATTTGATTTAATTGAATCAGTAAATGAACATGACGAACATAAAGAAAAATGTCCAAAGTGTAAAAGTAAAGATATAGAGCGTGTTTTCAGCGCTGTTAGTGTGCAAACATCTAAAAAGTCATGAGCTTAATAATTATCTCTACAAAAAACTCTGTTAATAACTTTTAAAGCTATAAATTTGCTTCAATAAAGCGTACAAGATTTCCTTGGTCCATGGCTCCCGCCTGCCGAGCAACTTCTTTACCATTTTTAAATACCATAAGCGTAGGAATGCTACGAATTCCATAGCGTGATGCAATATCTTGAGAAAATTCAGTATTAAGTTTAGCTAACCGCGCCTGTGGTTCAATGATTGCACTTACTTGATCAAATATAGGCGCCATCATATTACATGGACCACACCATGGAGCCCAAAAATCTACTACAATAGGAATGCTAGTTTTATTAATTACTTTTGAGAAATTGCTGCTGCTTAACTCTAATGGCTTACCTGCAAACAATTCTTGATGACACTTGCCACACTTAGGTTGCTGCACAAGCTTTGTGTACGGCACACGATTGGTTGCCTCGCAATGGGGACAGGTAATATGAGCTAATTCAGCTTCCACACAAAATCATATGATGTCAAAAAAAATAAATTTCAAGTTATTTATGGAACTTGCAGAGTATCTAAATATATGAGTAGTTCGAAAATACGCCCGCGCACAAAAGTTTGTGAATTATCTGGACCAAGCTCAAATCTACTCTCAGACCGATAGCGATTACCCCATACCGGCATGCGACTACCGCCATGAAAAGCTCCATCATCACTACCATCAATCATACGGTAGATACTTGAAATAGGAATGGCGCCATTGTTTGTCTTAGCAAGAACAGTAAGATCGGCTGGCTTAATGATTAACCTAGAAGAATAAGGGCCATCGCCCTTGCCGCTCGCACCATGACAATTCTCACATGATCTCGCATATTCATTTTTACCAGCATCTACAGCCTTATTCACTACATCTGCAAATGCTTGTCCACAGATTACATAAAGTATAATAAGTAGAATTGGGACCTTAGATAGTTGATTTTTAAATAAACACATTAATTGCAATCTTACACACTACTCGTTTTCAGTTTGCAATAGCATATTATTCTAATAACTCCTGAATGTTGATCTAGCGCAATAAATACTTATTTGAATTTATCTTTGAACGAAATAACCAGGGAAATGCGAAGTACATGCCATGACATGTGTAATCGCATTGGTATCATATTCGTCACCAGAACGATATTCTTCAAAATAATCATTTAACTTCTGCACACGCTCTGGCATCTCACTAGCTGCTTGCAGCCCTATTGATACACCATAATTAGTAAATGCAAATTTAGTATCTGGTAGATAAGGTTCTCGACAAAAATATCCTGGTTCTTGCCACATTTGGTCAAGCATTGAAACACACCGTGACTTTTGTATTTTCGCCCATTCTTCATTTGGGAAAAAATGTGTTAACCACAACATCATACCCAATCCCAGATCTTGTGTAATAGTAAGATCAAAAGCAGTTTGGTCTATTAATTTCTTCATATCGCCTATTTGGTGCAACAAAGAAGATTCATCCAACATGCGATAGGAGATATAACCATCAAAAGCATCTAGTGCACCCAAACCATAGCCTGGATAAGGTGCGTCCAGGGTTTCATTCATTTTCCAAATTACACCTTTATTCGGGATAACAAACCGATCATGAATCTGTTCTACAAGCTCAATACCTTTATCTTGATAAGTTGGAATAAATTTCCCAAGCACTGAAAGTGCATACAACCACATTGCAAGATAATGAAAATATTGACCATCTCTATCTGCTGCTTCTCCAATACGTATTCCTCTCACTCTTCCTAACACACGTTCTACTTCTGCTACTAACCATTCCGCTTGTTTTAGATATTGATCTTCATTTAGCTCTTTATAAAGTGAAACTAGCAACACCAATCCAAAGGCATCTGTCCATAAATAACGCAAACCATTTGGCCATATAGACTGCTCACGCATCCATGCAAGCTTATCGAGAACATACTCGATATCTTTATTTACCGACATGATAATGATTACAACCCAAATGGATAAGTATCAGGGAGCGCCTCTAATTCTTTTGTTCTGAATGGATTTACAGCTTGTGTTTTATCAAACCAAATATATTCATCAAACTGTTTGGGTAAAATAGCGTGAAAGTAATGACTCGCAAGTTCTGTTTCAGGTCGATAAATGACACCAATCGCCCGCTCTAATCGAGACTTTAATAGTTCAGCATGAACTTCATTAGATTTTGGATTTTTCAATGCTAATAAAAAACTTGGTAACTCAGTTTGATGAAAAACTCTTTCGTAACTATTCTCAAGTGATGGTGTCACTTGCTTAACTTCCATAGGCCCGTCCCAATCTGATGCTGCTGCAACTGTACCGTTATCTGTACCAAACCCAATGTTATAGCTTTCAAAATTAAGCTCTTGACGGCATAAATAACCTATATTGTATTCACCGCGTGTGAACATTTCTGTTGCGGATGCATCGCCTATATGAGAATTGTGTGCCCAAACAATGCCTTTACTATTTTCTCCATAAAACTTTAACAAAGTTTGCAAAGTTTCAAACATATGTGTGTCGCGCAAATTCCATGAAGCACGTGAACCATAGTACATGATTCGATAGTAACGCTCTGCGTTGGCTACCAATCTTGCATTTTGTACCGTATCTAAAAATCGTTGGCCATCATGTTGAGAATAATCGCTATGTTTATGTAATATGTCACTTAGCATTTGCACTACTTCTGCTTCACATGATTTATAAGAACCAGAAATCGCAGCACGCCCATAGGTAGCAGGGTCTTTTTGCCAAGGGTTTAAACAACCATAACGTTCGCGCGCAACACTAGCACTATCAGGATCAACTTCATCAAGATAATCAAGAATAGAACGAATTGAGTTAAAAAGGCTGTATAGATCAAGACCATGAAAAGCCACGCGCTGATTTAATTCTTTATGCTGATTGTATTCGCGCAACCAATCAACAAATTGTCTAACTGCAGTATTGCGCCACATCCAAACCGGAAACCGTGCAAAAGCAGTCCACTCAGAAGCCGGATATTGAAAATCTCTTACATAATGATCAATCCGCGAAGCATCCGGCCAATCCCCTTCTATGGCGATAAAATTAAAGCCTTTCTTTGTAATTAGTTCGCGCGAGATACGTTCACGCATACGATAAAATTCATCTGTACCATGTGAAGCCTCACCAAGTAAGACCACTCGTGCATCACCAATACGTTTTAACAAAGGCTCAAGATCAGCATCTTCAAGTGAATCAAATGGTTCTGCTACACTGCGTAATTTATGTACAATGTTGCTTTTTTTTACCCCATGTTTAACTTTAGGTTTTTGCGAAACAACTAATTCTTCATTTTCTGCTTCCCAACCCTCTTGACCAATTAAAGGTACAAAGCGAACATCTGCAATATCTTCATATTCAAAATCACTTTCTCCAGTACGCGTTACACGCACTAATTCTTGGGCACGTGGGTTACTGCCAACAGGGATAACTAAGCGACCTCCAATCTTTAACTGTTTCTTAAGTGACTCCGGTATATTAGGCCCACCTGCTGCTACCACAATGGCGTCATAAGGAGCATGCTCTTGCCAACCACGTGTTCCGTCTGCATGAAGTACATGAACATTTTCGTAACCAAGTTCTTGCAATGTAGAAGTTGCTTTGGCGGCAATTTGTCCAATTCTTTCTATGGTATAAACTTCATCTGCTATTTCAGCTAACACTGCAGCGGCATAGCCCGAGCCTGCACCTATTTCTAATACTTTTTCACCGCCTTGCAATAAGAGAATTTCTGCCATTAAAGCGACGATGTAGGGTTGAGAAATAGTTTGCCCTTCACCGATGGGCAAAGGCGTGTCTTCATAGGCGAATTCTTGTAACTCTTCGGGTACAAATGCTTCTCTAGGCACTTTTTTGAATGCATTTAATACCAACTCAGAATTCACACCGCGAGCAACTATATGATTATTCACCATATTGTGTCGAAGCTTCATAAAGTCCGTCATCAGCCGTCTCTCTTTTTTAACTTTAGGACAAACTAAGTTAATAAATAAGCTTTTGTGTTGATCTTCATCAACTTAGTGGTGCAGTAGAGAATAAATGCAGATTTCGTCATTCATCAGTTTCAAGTCTGTAAAGACGTTGTCTTAATCCTTCTAACTCTTCAATTAAATCTAATGCGAGAGCAATTCCAGCTAAATTTAGTCCCAAATCTCGCTCTAATCTCATTGCAGCATGCGCTCTTTGTAAACTTGGCCCAGAAAATCGCCATTGTTCTTGATGATTGCCAATTGGATCCAATACTCCTTCATTAACGAGCTCTACTATCCACTCCGAATGACGATTACAGACACGGCACAGATCATGCAGCGTAAGTTCAACTTGCTCATCTAAAATTGCTCCTTTTATAATTTTTTCTTGCATTACACTTAAACTCCTAAATGAGCACGTGGATTAAATGCGAGTTCTTGTTCCATTTCGCGATATAGTTTTTTTGCTATCTCGCTATCTGCAGCAGGCAATGCAATTTGTAAAGTTACATAGATGTCACCTGGCGGAACACCAGGTATACCTTGACCTTTTAAACGTAATTTTCTTCCACCGGATGAGCTTGGTGGAATTTTAAGATCTAACTTCCCAAGTGGAGTTGGTATTTTAATACTAGCGCCTAGCGCAGCTTCCCAAGGTGTTACCGGTAAATTTAAGTAAACATCTTTACTCTCTACGCGATACATACCATGCGGTTTAAATTCAATTTCAAGATAAAGATCGCCTGTTTCACCACCACCCATACCAGGAGAACCTTGTCCCGCTAGACGAATCTTTTGCCCTTGTCTGACACCTTTCGGAATTTTTACAGACAACGTTCGGTCTTTATTGATTATTCGTCCATTGCTATCTAGCTCAGGGGCTCGTAAAGAAATTTCTCTCACCGCTCCCTGATAAGAATCCTCAAGTTCGATTAATACTTTGGCATGATGATCTTCACCGCGTGCCTGAAAACCTTTTCGAAACCCTCCCTGATAACCACCTTGTCTTTGTCCCCCTTGCGCAGAACCAAAACCTTGACCAAATAATGTCTCAAAAAAATCACTAAACGCTGCATTATCTGCATCATTATAACCACCGCCACTAAATTCAAAACCTGCATCCCAATTTGGAGGTGGATGAAAGTCTTGACCGGCCTGCCAGTTAGCGCCGAGTTGATCATAGGCTGCCCTTTTTTCTGGGTCTTTGAGTACTTCGTAGGCCTCGCCTACCTCTTTAAATTTTGCTTCAGCTTCTTTCTCTTTGCTGACATCTGGATGGTATTTTCTTGCTAGTTTTCTATAGGCACGCTTAATGTCATCCTGCTTGGCATCACGCTCGACACCCATAATCTTGTAATAATCTTTATAGTCCATAGTATGCAATATCTTATTCTTGTGAATCTTGAAAGCTTTTCCAGAGGCTTGTATTGACTCAAATCAATATGTTTTTAAGCAAGTTGTAACAACATGGTTTAGCAAAAAATCTTTTGAATAGGAGCACACAATGGCAAGCAATGTGAAATCACGAAAAACACCACAAAAAAAGAAGTTTGCCCTATCTGATAAATTTAAAAAAAACACTGAGCATATCCCTAACCAGGACTACCACGAAATGATATCGCAAGCAGCATATTACAAAGCTGAGCAACGTGGGTTCATACCAGGCTTTGAAGAAGAAGATTGGTTAGAGGCAGAGAACGAAATCCTTTCAATGCTAAATCTGCAATAAAAAAGAATGCATTTCTACTCTAGTAGAAAATATTTTAACTACTCATGCAAAAACATGTCCTGATCATCCAAGGTCATCCTGACGCAACGAAACAACATTTCTGCCATGCCATTGCTAGTGCATATAAAAATGGGGCCAGAAATAGAAACTGTAGTGTAAAGAGAATTAATGTTGCAAGACTAGATTTTCTAATTCTTCATATACAAGAAGAGTTTGAAACTGGCACACTCATTGATGATATAAAAAATGCCCAGAATGACATCCACTGGGCAGATCAGATCGTGATTATTTACCCTTTATGGTTAGGTACTATGCCGGCCCTACTTAAAGGTTTTTTTGAACAAACTTTTCGCTATGGATTTGCAACAAGCAACGAAGCTAAAAAGATGCCCAAGAAACTACTTAAGGGTAAATCTGCACGTGTAATTATTACCATGGGAATGCCTGCATTTATATATAAATGGTTTTTTAGAGCACATAGTTTAAAAAGTTTACAAAGAAATATATTAGGTATCTCAGGCATCAAACCAGTCAAGCACTGTCTGATTGGAACAGTAGATTCTAGCGGCGTTAAACGTGAAAAGTGGCTAAAGAAAATTCAAGCTCTTGGTCAGCATGCCATATGATTTTTTAAATTCTAAACTTATAGAAATACTGTAGAAGGCTTTTCATGCAAGCAGATAATAATATTCAATCAGGTAACTATGAATCTAAAGTTACACTCAGCGCTAAAGCCTTAAGTAAAATTTATCAAACCGGTGATGTAAAAGTCCATGCATTACGAGATGTAGATCTTTCACTATATGAATCCGAATTAGTGGTTCTACTGGGTGCCTCTGGTAGCGGTAAATCAACACTGGTTAATATCATAGGCGGCTTGGACACACCTACTTCTGGGCAAGTATTTTTTTATGATGATGACCTAACTGCTTACAACGATCATCAACTCACTATGTTTCGTCGAGAAAACGTAGGTTTTGTCTTTCAATTCTATAATTTAATACCTAGCCTAACCGCGCTAGAAAATGTCGCACTGGTTACCGAAATTTCTAAAAACCCTATGCAAGCAGCAGAAGCGCTAGCAATTGTAGGTTTAACAGATAGAATAAATCATTTCCCTGCACAATTATCAGGAGGCGAACAACAGCGTGTTGCCATTGCACGTGCAATTGCCAAACGCCCTTCTATTTTATTGTGCGATGAACCAACGGGCGCATTAGATAGTAAAACTGGAATTTTAGTACTTGAAGCAATTGAACGTGTTAATCAGGAACTAGGCACAACAACCATTTTAATAACTCACAATGCAGTAATTTCTGATATGGCCGATCGCGTCATCACCTTAGCAGATGGGCAAGTAAAATCCATTAGTGAAAATTCTAAACGTTGCAAACCAAAGGACTTGACCTGGTAATGCGTGCACTGGATCGCAAACTTGTTCGCGATTTATGGAGACTCCGCGGTCAGGTACTTGCTATAGGCTTAGTGATCGCATCAGGGATAGCAGTATTAGTAATGTCATTAAGTACTGTTGAATCGTTAAGAGACACCTCCAATGCTTATTACGAACGATATCGTTTTGCAGATATTTTTTCTGGTTTAGAACGCGCACCTATACGTTTAAAAAATCGTATTGCTGATATTCCAGGAGTGCAAACAGTACAAACTCGTATAGTAAAAATTGCTGTCTTAGATATCGAAGGTTTTGAAGAACCAATAATTGGACAACTAGTTTCAATTCCCGAGCGTGGAGAACCACTGCTAAATCAGTTAGCGTTGCGTGATGGTCGTTTAGTTTCACCTGGCCGTGTTGATGAAGCTGTTATTAGTGAACCATTTGCAGATGCGCATGAACTACGAGTAGGGGATCACCTTGAAGCCATCATGAATGGCAACAAACGCACACTTGATGTAGTTGGTATTGCGCTTGCACCTGAGTTTGTTTACGCAATTGGCCCAGGTGCACTAATGCCGGATGATAAGCGTTTTGGAATTTTATGGATGGGACGCAAAGCTTTGGCATCTGCCTATGATCTGGATGGGGCTTTTAATGACGTATCCCTTTCATTATTGGTAAATACTGAACCGGAATATGTCATACAGCAATTAGATCAGCTTACAAAAGATTATGGCAGTATTGGTGCTATAGCGCGCAAAGATCAAATTTCTAATTGGTTTTTAATGAATGAAATAGATCAAATGCGCACTATGAGTATGTTGCTACCCACTATCTTTTTAACGGTAGCTGCGTTTCTCACCCAAATGGTGTTATCTAGATTGATTGCAACCGAAAGAAGTGAAATTGGGTTGCTCAAAGCATTTGGCTATACACGTTTACAGGTTGCCTGGCATTACTCACGCATGATAATGGCCATTTCTGCAATCGGTATTTTACTAGGCTGGATACTTGGTACTTGGTTGGGTAGATATCAAACTGGACTTTATGCAGAGCTTTATCGCTTTCCTTTCCTGTATTTTAGACCCAGTATTGCTACATTCGCTGTAAGCGCTTTAATCAGTATCGCGGCGGCACTCGTAGGTTCAATGCGTGCCGTATACAACGCTGCAACACTACCCCCCGCAGAAGCAATGTTGCCTCCTTCCCCACCAGTTTATAAACAACGCAAAAATATCATCACACATTTGTTAGCTTGGCTAGACCAGCCAACACGTATCATTTTTCGACAACTTGCGCGTTGGCCAATACGTTCAATGTTAACCAGTATTGGTGTTGCATTTGCGGTGGGTGTTTTAGTGATGTCATTGTCCTGGTTTGACGCCATTCGAGAAATTATAGATGTGTATTTCTTTGATGCACAACGCCAAGACATCACGATTGGACTAAGCCATGAACAAGGTGATCAAGTTGTATATGAACTGAGCCACCTTCCAGGTGTATTAAGCGTTGAGCCCTCAAGAATTGTAAGCACGGAATTTCATGCCCTAAATCGCAAACACCGCGGTACTATTCAAGGTATTTTACCAAGTGCAATACTCAATCCTGTTTACGATGTTGATCGAGGTATTGTCCCCATTTATTCAGATGGACTCTCTTTGAATAGCATGTTAGCGAAAAAACTACAGGTTGCTGTCGGCGATACAGTACATGTAAAAATTCTCCAAGAACGCAGACCAGAGATTGTTCTTCCTGTTGTTGATATTTTTGAATCATATATCGGAATGCCTGCTTATATGAATTTAGATGCGCTCAATCGGCTTATGAAAGAAGGTAAGCAGGTAGAGTATTTGAATTTACTTGTGGATGTGAAACATGAATCAAAATTATTCGCCAAACTTAAAGAGCTTCCTGATGTTGCGGCGGTAAGCTTACTCCAAGCAGCAATTGATACTTTCAATAAAACGATGGCTGAAACACTACTAATATATGTGACTATTTTTTCTAGTTTTGGTTGCGTCTTAGCTTTTGGGCTCGTTTATAATAGTACACGTATTACTTTATCGGAACGTGGTCGAGAGCTGGCAACCTTACGTGTACTTGGGTTTACGAGAGCTGAAATTTCATACATTTTACTCGGTGAAGTGGGTTTGTTAATTGCAGTGGCCTTACCGATTGGCTGCATGTTTGGTTATGGCCTTTCTTGGATCATTGTTAGTGCCTTTGAAACTGAACTTTACCGCGTACCTTTAGTAATTCAACCATCCACATATGGAAAGGCAATAATCATTGCTTTAGCTGCAACTGCCTTCTCAGCCTTATTAGTACGAAGAAGACTTGATCGACTGAATCTAATCAAAGTACTAAAAACCAGAGAATAAGGATAAAAGAAAATGAGTATAAATTTAAATGCAAAAACACGCCGTAGTATTTTTTGGTTAATTATTCTTGTTTTAATAGTAGCGGGCCTCATTTTTACATTTCGCCCACAGCCCATACCTGTTGATCTTATAAAAGTTGCTCAAGGACCTATGATAGTAACCGTTGAAGAAGAAGGCGAAACGCGCGTTAAAGATGTATATATGTTATCCGCTCCGGTAACGGGGCATATGTTACGTATAGATGCTGAAGTTGGAGATGACGTTATAGCCGCTGAAACATTGGTTGCACAAATTAGGCCTATAAACCCTGAGTTTTTAGATAAACGCAGTGAAGAAGAAGCACGTGCAGCAATTAAAACTGCTGAAGCTTCTTTAGCACTAACAGAAGCACAATTAGTTGAAGCACAGTCCGAATTTGATTTTGCAGTCACCGAGCTAGAACGAGCAAATAAATTAATTCAACAACAGGTAATACCCCAACGCGCGCTAGATAACGCTAAACGTGATTATAAAAGTAAGCGTGCTGGGGTTAATACTGCCAAAGCTGCACTTCGGGCTCGTCAATTTGAATTAGCACAAGCACGTGCACATCTCGTATCACCCGCGGACGTACAAATTAATGACCAAGATTGCCAGTGCGTAACAATACTTTCACCAATTACTGGAAAAATTTTACAAGTGCTTCATGAGAGCGAGGGAGTAATATCCATGGGCACACCATTGGTTGAAATTGGTGACCCTGCTAATTTAGAAATTGTTGTAGATTTTTTATCTTCTGATGCAGTACGTATTCAACCAGGACAACGCGTAATTATTGAAGAATGGGGCGGAGAATCTGCATTACAAGGTACTGTGCGCAAAATAGAACCCTTTGGATTCACCAAAACTTCCGCATTAGGAATTGACGAACAACGTGTAAACGTGATTATTGATTTAAGTGATCCAACAGAGAAATGGCAAAGATTAGCTCACGGCTATCAAATTGAAGCACGAGTAGTGCTTTGGGAAAGTGAAAATGTTTCAAAAGTACCTCTAACATCATTATTTCGTGATAACGATAATTGGGCACTTTATGTTGAACAAGAGAACCGCGCAAAGCTACAGCATGTAAAATTAGGTCAGCGAAATGGCCTGGAAGCTGAAATTCTAGAAGGGCTACCTGAAGGATCGCAAGTAATATCCCACCCTAGCAACCAAATAGTTGATGGCATACGAGTTAAGCCTCGTGATTAAGAAATCACTTTATAATTTAACCCACAATTTGCTGAATTAGTCCTTGGTAAGATTTTTCTACTTTCTCCCCAAACAAGGGATCTTCTACATCAGCCAATTCATGATCTATTTTTTTCCAGTCATTTTCATCCAATTTAGAACTCAGAATTGGATATACATGAACCTCTTCTTCATTCATATGTTCTTTTTGAATAGAGATATATTCATCTAGATACGTGCATAACTCCGCACGACTTTGAGGCACATCTGCTAGTGCACCTTGTAGCATATCTATAAGTTTAATTGTGAGTAACGGCATCTCTTCATGTTCATGAAGGAGCTCAGTTATTTTTTCATGCGCGCCTTCATAATGATCAAGATAATATTTAAATACAGCATTCTCTAGGGGATGATGAACATAGTCCGGATATTCTTTCATATACTTTATCGCATCAAGTACTGAACTAAGCTCTAAACGCTCACAATCCTCTAACAAGTGATACTGCTTTTCTAAAAACGCCAAAAGCTTACTAAAATTTATATGATCATTGTGTAATTTATTAAGTATATTTTTCATTAAATAAGCTTCCCAAATTATGTATTGCTCATGCCAAGCTATTTTATCAATACATAGCTCGATCGATATTGATTCTCGTCAATCAACAATGCCGATGAGCGGTATAAATTATCATGTTATTCAATTTTAGACACTAAAAATTATATAATTTGACATATGACAATACTCATTAACATCTGAAGGTATATCAATGCCATTACACACATCATATAACAGTAATGAAAACATTTAAGACCCCTAAACTGAGCTATAAATGCACTTATTGCCTAACGTTTATGTTTTTCTATGTGATTTTGATTCCACAAATATTCGCAGAAGAACAAAACGTCAGTAAGCAAGTGGTTGTAATAACAATCGATGGACCAATTGGCCCAGCGACAAGCGATTATGTTTTAAATGGCTTAGACGAAGCTATAAATACGAGTGCAGAACTCGTCCTTCTAAAAATGGATACACCCGGCGGCTTAGATACCGCTATGCGAGACATCATTCAAGGCATTATTTCCTCATCTGTTCCAGTTGTAACTTTTGTTTCACCCAGCGGCGCACGAGCTGCAAGCGCCGGCACGTATATTTTGTATGCATCACATATTGCTGCGATGGCGCCAGCAACCACTTTAGGCGCCGCAACACCTGTAAGTATTGGCGGTATGCCGGAGTTCCCTGACTCTCCACTACCTTCAGATGAAAAACCTATGGAAGATAATGAAGAAATAGAACAACCAAGCGAAAACGAAGCTATGCAAAATAAAATTATTAATGATGCAGCAGCATATATACGTGGCCTGGCACAACTTCGCGGGCGGAATGAGGAATGGGCAGAAGAAGCCGTCCGTAGTGCAAGCAGTTTATCTGCAGAGGAAGCAATTAAAAATAATGTAATCGATATTATCGCAAATAGCATTCATGACTTATTAAGTAAACTCGACAATTATTCAGTAAAAATACTGGGAGAAGAACGCAATCTAGTAACGAAAACAGCATCAATAAATTATTTTGAACCAGACTGGAGAAATAAATTGCTATCAGTGATCACTGATCCAAATATTCTTCCTATATTAATGACACTAGGTATGTTTGGGTTAATTTATGAAATGCTAAATCCTGGGTTTGTATTGCCAGGAGTATTAGGCGGCATATGCATTCTACTTGCTCTTTACGCAGCACAAGTATTACCTATTAATTATGCAGGTCTCGCGCTAATTTTACTCGGTATTTTGTTTATGATCGGTGAGGCCTTTGTACCTAGTTTTGGTGCGCTTGGCATTGGGGGTGTAATTGCTTTTGTCATTGGCTCAATAATTTTAATTGATACCGACTACGAAGGTTACGGGATATCTATTCCTTTTATTTCTAGCTTTGCATTAGCAAACGCACTGTTTTTTTTCACAATTTTATCTATGGTTCTAAAAGCTCGTCACAAGCCAATTGTAAGTGGTCGCGAGGAATTATTAGGCAGCGTAGGAGAAGTAATTGATGCAGTAGATAATTTTGGCAGAGTAAAAGTTCATAGTGAAAACTGGCAAGCTAAGTCTAATGTACCTATACCGCCTGGACAAAAAATTCGTGTGACTGGAATTGAGGGACTTACATTAATTGTCGAGCCAGAAATTTACCCAACGGAGGATTCGTCATGATTTATTGGGCTGTCTTTATTGCATTCATAGTACTTTTTGTGTTGTCTTGGTTTAGGGTATTGCGAGAGTATGAGCGGGCTGTTGTATTTTTGTTGGGAAGATTTTGGAAAGTTAAGGGCCCTGGCCTAATAATCATCGTTCCTATCATTCAACAAATGGTACGTGTTGATTTACGCACTATCGTAATGGATGTGCCAACTCAAGACGTTATTTCACATGACAATGTTTCTGTAAAAGTCAATGCTGTGGTTTATTTTCGTGTCATTGAACCAAGAAATGCGATTATTCAAGTAGAACATTTTTTAGAAGCAACAAGCCAGCTAGCACAAACCACATTGCGATCAGTACTAGGTCAACATGACTTAGATGAGATGCTATCGGAACGCGACAAACTTAATCAGCATATTCAACAAATATTAGATCAACATACTGATGCATGGGGAATCAAAGTTTCAAATGTAGAAATCAAACATGTAGATATCGATGAAAGTATGATCCGTGCGATTGCCAAACAAGCCGAAGCAGAACGCGACAGACGTGCAAAAGTAATCCATGCCGAAGGTGAGCAACAAGCCTCTCATAAATTACTTGAAGCTGCTCGAATATTAGCCCAACAACCACAAGCATTACAGCTTCGTTATTTACAAACATTAACTGAGATAGCCGGAGAAAGAAGTTCTACGATTGTGTTTCCATTACCTATAGATATATTAGCATCGGTTACAAAACTAATTAATAAATCTACAGAATGAAAAATAAGCCATTGAATGTATTATTGATTTAAATCTACTTATTACATATTAAATGATATGAATCAAATCAAGCTTATTCACGCAACATATAATTAATTATATAATAAATTCTGAAAGCTATTCATAATGAAAAATAATTTAAAGCAACATCTAATCGTAGTCATATTTTTGTCAATATTAAGCTTACTAACATGCCTAGTTTATGCTGAAAATGTAGAAGAAATTATTGAAGCGCAGAAAGAGCTTAATACCGCCTCTAATGAGGAAGAAATGACACGCCAAAAACAACAAAATTTATTAAATGAAACCAAAGACGCAATCACAATGGGGAAAGAAGAGTACTTGCGTACCTGTTCACTTTGTCACGGTATTGATGGTAAAGGGCATGGTGTATATGCTTTCGAATTAAAAGTCCCCCCTGCAGACCTAACACTAATCGAAAAAAAGAATTATGGTGTTTTCCCTTTTAGCAAGTTATATAAAATTATTGATGGCCGAAAAGAAATTAAATCCCATGGAGCGAGAGATATGCCAGTTTGGGGAGACCGATATAATTCCGAAAGCTGGATGTATACCAATGCGAAAAATTCAGAAACTCTCGTTAGAGGACAGATATTTGAATTATTACTATACCTTGAAACTTTACAAAAATAGTACCGTTGTAAATAGTTTTCTCGCATTAATTACGCCTCCTTTTCATGACTGTAGGCTTAGATTGATGTAGATCAATTTCAAATCTTTAGTTTTCTTTAAGATTTAGCATATAGGATACTAAAAAGGAATTGTAATATGTTAAGCGGTGACTTGAGATATTTTGAATTACTTAAACGTACTTATCCAAGTATCAAAGCTCATAGCCACGAGATTGGTAATAGAACGTATACAAATATGTTCGCTGTAAATGCTGAAATCAAGGCATTATTTAATAACACTCCCCCCGAACAAGCTCAAAGATTGATTGATACCGTTATGCTTTATTGTGAGGTGTCAGATAATTTCGAATTACTTTATGGAAAATTAGATAATATTGCCCATATCCATATCAATCATTGTGTTAAAAATGAATATTACCCTGTAATGAGAGAAGCATTTACTAAAGCATTATGTGAGACGCTAGAAATTAGCGAGTCTAGTGAATTAGCATATGCGTGGAGTTATGGCTTTGGTCGCCTTAGCGATGAACTTATTCATATCGAGGATTTAATAAGAAAACATTCTACTGAGTCGATAACCGAAGAAGCCTAATGTAATTTAACAGCACCTATGTGCCTGTTATTAGGAATTTATCTCTTTATGCATTTGACTCTACGAATGACTTAGTTTTTATTGAATTCTTGAATGGATTACCAACAAAGGCTGCAACCAATTAACTTAGAAATATCTCTCCTACACCCCAGGCCAACAATAGCAACCAAACTAATGTATATAGCCATACTTCTTTTAATATAAATACAATATTTTGTTCTTTTACCCATGGAATCAACTTATCTGCATATTTTGATAATCCAACTGAAATTAATAACGCTACAAATAGGCAAACTGCCAATATCTCCACAATCGTTACGCCGGAAACAAGCAAAAAATATAAGACTATCATCGCTAATACAAATGCAGTAAATGAAGCGATAGGAGGTTTGCTATATAAGCCACCGATGAAGCTATACCACAACTGCGGATTAATCAAAAAAATAATAAGCTTAATTGCTGTTACCGCAATAAGAATAAGTGCAAGTATTTCCAGTGTTCCGAATGTCATACTAAACCTCTCGTTTTTATTTTAGCTATATCTGTACCGTATTAATGCTAGTTTAATTAGCTTGCTCAAAATTGATCTTTATCAACAATATTTTAGATTCTCTCCTAATCCTTATCAGATTGATATTGAGCTATATCAATTAGTAATCAGCTAGTCTGGACTACTATTTTTAAAAGGAGCATTACTTATATTATGTTTTAATGAAATAAAACTATGAAATTTGAAGTGCATGGAAAAGTCATTGAAACGAATGAACAAGGATTTTTAAATGATCCAGAGGATTGGAGTGTTGAATTTACATCAAAACTTGCTGAACATGAGAAAATAGATCTCCATGTCGATCATTGGGAGTTGATCTTATATTTTCGAGAATACTATCTTGAGAATTTAGTAAACCCCACAATGCACCAACTAGTGCTCACTCTAGGCAAGAAAAAAGATAAGCAGTTCCATGAAACTAAAGAATATGAGAGACATATTTATAAGCTTTTCCCCACAGATCCTATTCATGAGTTATGCAAATTATCAGGCCTACCTATGCCACAACCCGATACATAGCTGAAAAATCTCATACGATCATTTTTGTAACTATAACAAGCGTAAGGAGTTCAGCATGAAATCTAGGATTAGTGAGTTATTAGAAGAGATCAGAGTAAGAGAAGAAAAGTTAGAAGATGCAATAAAAACCCATGAAGTAGATTATTTGTACCGACTCGAAGGTTCTAAAATTAAATTTGAGCAAGCTGTTGAACAAGCACATCGTAAATTAAAAGTAGATGTATTCCAATGGCTTAAAAAAAGTAACCCGCTCAACGTACTATCCGCACCTATAATTTATAGCATGATCTTTCCATTCATGCTTCTAGACCTAACTATTTCAATTTATCAATTGATCTGCTTCACTTTATATAAAATTCAAAAAGTAGATCGAAAAAAGTATATCACTATAGATCGGCAACACCTTTCTTATCTTAATAGTATTGAGAAATTAAACTGCATGTACTGTGGATATATTAATGGCTTAATCACATATTCACGTGAAATTGTCGCACGCACTGAACAATATTGGTGCCCTATTAAGCATGCCAAAAAAATATTAGATGCCCATCGAAGATATGCTCATTTCGCAGATTTTGGCAACCCTGAATCTCACCATCAACATATTATTAAAATGCGCGACTTATTGCCTAAAACTATCAACAAATAACACAAGCGCATAAATTATTGAGCTACATCAATACCCAATAGCGCAAAATCGCTAAAATAAAGACGGTGAATTTAATTTATAGATAAACATGAAAGACCCACAACATAATAGCCCTATGGATGCGCTTGGAGCGGTCTATGAGAGAATGTATGAACACACAGTTGATAATTTTCACAAAGTTGAGAATAAAACAGAGCAATTAGTACACAAACTACTTGATGAAGCTAAAAATAAAGCTATCAAGTTTGAAAAGCTATCGCAAAAAGAAGCCGAAGATCTTGCACGCTATCTTAAACGTGACTTAAACGATACAGCGACATATTTATCAAAAACCGGACATGAACTTAAAGACTGGTTAGGTTTTGAAACCGTACTTCTTGAAAACGAATTTCTCGACCTGTTATTAAAAGTTGCTGATGAAACTACAGTGAAATTATTACAACTAAAAGACAATGCTCAACCAGCATCAATTTATCATAGCGGTGAAATAACAGGACCTGGAACGCTTGTCTGTGACCAATGTGGCGAGAAAATCTATTTTTACAAAGCAGAAAAGATTCCACCATGTCCGAAATGTAAAACAACAACTTTCCATCGCAACGCCGTATTTAGCTAAATTTACATAACTTGGATACTTTCAAGATACTCTAGTAAATTACTAATTAGTTCGTCTACAGCGCCATCATCTCCTTCGATAATGCGAAACGTATCACCCCAAATCGGCATATCCTTTGACCCATGAAAAGTCTCTGCTTCACGACCTTCATCTGTAACAACCACTCTACGTCCATCAAGAAGTTGGTAAACCTCTGTTTCAGGAAATGAACCGCCATTACTTTTACTAAGCAACGTAAGGTCACTCGGAGCTTTAATTAACTGCTCTGCCATAGGGCCATTACCTTTACCTCCTTCCCCATGACAAGTTGCGCAATTATTAATGAATATACTTTCTCCTAAAAGCTGTTCTTCCGTAGGCTCCGCCTGAATAATCGATTGGATCAGCGTTAGCCCACTAATAAGTACTAAGACTTTTAGACTATGTTTTAATTTATGCAAATGAATGTCTCCTAATCCCGCAATTACCTATAAACTTTAATACTAAACTTTTGTATGCATAGAATTGTTGATATGACTCAATAATAAGTAACAAGGATCGGCTCTATAAATCTAAACGCCATGGAATCCACACATTCTCCAGCTTAATAGTAAATAGGAACCCATATAAAACAAGCTGTTAGGTAAACTCCTCGTTTATCTCAAATCATTACTCTCACCAATTTCACGTTCACACTCGCATTAGCCCGTACTTCATGCTACAGGCTTAAGGAATTTTGGCGCCCGCCGATATAACCCATTATCTCAACAAGTATTTTAAATTAATGGATAGCCCAAAGACCCAAGATAATCCTCGCTTTCGCTTAGGTTTTCGTGACTCTCTGCGTGTGTTATGGCCCTATAGTAAACGGAACTTCATGAGCCAAATTGAAGGTATTTGGTTTATTGTTTTTTACCTCATCATATTCCAATTATTAGTTTTGCAACTTCCAATTGTTTATGCAGCAATGATTGCGGTTGGAATATTTATTGTCGCAGCCGGCTTAATGTTTTTTATGGAAGGTTTGCGCTTGGGCTTAATGCCGCTCGGTGAAATTATTGGAAGTATCTTACCGCGCAGTTGTGGTATGCCAATCATATTACTTTTTGCTTTTTTACTAGGCGCTGGCGCTACCTTTGCCGAACCAGCAATTGCAGTACTTAAAGCAGCTGGTAGTGGCGTACTTCCTGGTAAAGCACCGTTACTGTATAGCTTGCTAAATGATTTTTCGGGTCAGCTAGTTAGTAGCGTTGGTGTCGGGGTTGGTCTCGCGGTAATGCTGGGTGTATTACGATTTTTCTATGCTTGGCCTTTAAAGCTTCTCGCTATACCTGCAGTGCTTGTTTTACTTACACTCTCTTTTTATTTTAGCCAAGTACCTGAATTACGCGATGTATTAGGATTAGCTTGGGATTGTGGTGCAGTAACCACTGGTCCTGTTACCGTACCACTAGTACTTGCACTGGGTATTGGTGTATGTCGTGTCGTTAGCAGCGGCACTGGTGGTGGTGGACACTCAGGCTTTGGTATTGTCACCCTAGCCTCTTTATTTCCAATACTTGCTGTTCTACTTCTTGCACTATATCACTATGCAAGTAATGACTATTATGGAGCATCAAAGTACAAAGGCTCTGAAATAGTAGCAACACAATCTACTGAAGCAACTAGCGATGAGAATAGTGTAGATGCAGAATTAGTTGGCATCACCGATTTTGAATTTAATACATATTTAAAAACCGGTGAACTACCTGACGGTTATGAATTAGATTTTAATGGCGGTCGTGCTGAACTAATTAATGGAGAGATTATTGTTACCGCTCCAAATTTAACCGTTAAGAAAATCTACTCACGTGAATATAAAATTATTGATGAAAAAACCTGGGATGCTGATTCCTCAATCTATAGCCAATTAAAAGAAGCCACAATTGGTGCACTTCGCGCAATCATTCCACTATGTTTGTTCCTATATTTCGTACTGCGCCTAATTCTTAAACAACGTTTAGATAAAGGTAATGATGTTGGTATAGGTGTTACCTTTGCATTAATTGGTATGGCACTATTCAGTCTGGGAATCGCACTTGGATTAACTCCTTTAGGTGGGCAACTTGGTAGCAATATACCTCTAGCCTTTGCTGAAATAGTACCCTGGGGTCTTGAACATTCAGAAGGCCCATTATTTGGCGAAGGGCATCTTGGAAAATTTGTCGCCATAGGTTTCGCATTCTTCTTAGGTTACGGAGCAACTCTTGCTGAACCTGCACTAAACGCTTTAGGTGATACAGTTGAACGAATCACTGTTGGCGCTTTCCGCAAAAAATTACTCATGCAAGCCGTTGCCATCGGTGTTGGTTTAGGAATTGGTGCTGGTATTGTAAAAATGGCATACAACCTGCCATTAATCTGGATGCTGATTCCACCTTATGCACTGGTACTGCTATTAACTTGGCGCGCACCCAATAGTTTTGTGAATTTTGGTTGGGATAGTGCCGGAGTTACCACTGGACCTATTACAGTTCCTCTTGTATTAGCTATGGGCCTGGGTGTTGGCGCAAATGTTCCAGGTGTAAGCGATGGCTTTGGAATTCTTGCACTCGCATCAGTCGGACCAATCATGACAGTCCTATCTGTTGGCCTGTACACACAAAGAAACGAGAAAAAACTTCAAGCAGCAAGTAAACCTGATATTCAAAGTGAATTAGATAGTGACTCAAAACAACCAGGAGCCGCATAAATGTTTAACAGTAAACACCATATCTCACTTATTACAGCTGTTTTACCTTCACCCTCGGCTAATGCTGTAATTAATGATTTAACCTCAAACGAAGTGACCGATGTTTTAGTCTCAAATGCACGTGGAAC
>JABDMD010000100.1 GCA_013001685.1 Gammaproteobacteria bacterium
GGGAAGAGCAGAAGCGCGGATTAGACCGGCCCGAAAATATGAGTAACTGACGTTCCAAACTCACCCCGTTTTCAAAGGTAACCGTTTCAAACCTTCCCAAAAGCCTGGGAAAACGAGCTGGCCGGGTAGGGATCGAACCTACGAATGCCGGGATCAAAACCCGGTGCCTTACCACTTGGCGACGGCCCAATTGTTTATAGATGCACGTGATTATACTCACTTAACGAAATAACAGGCGAACAATTTAAGCCTTTCGTTACATAAACTGAAAATTCTTTTGTGCAGTTTGCTGCAACTCCCTCTGCTTGTTGCTTGGATTCGCAAGCAGCAAATAATGCACTCCCCGAACCTGTTAAACGTGCCGGAACATATTCTTCTATGCATTGAAACGCACGTTCGACTGCAGGTTGACGTCGCGCTATCGATTCAAACACATTCTGAGTTTCTTCAAAGTCAGCTAGCTTCCCTTGCAAGAAGTCGCGTATTTTGATCGGCACGCAATCACGTGTCAAATCAGGATCTGCAAACATTTGCTGTGTATTCAAATGAACATTTGGAAATACCACCACATACCAAGGTTCTTCTATAGTAATAGATGAAAGCTGTTCACCTACCCCTTCTACCCAACTAGCATGGCCGCGAACAAATATCGGCACATCCGCACCTAATCGCACAGCCATTTTCTCAAGATCTTGTAACTGCAGTCCACATTCCCAGATTTGGTTCAGCGCCAATAAGGTAGTAGCAGCATCGGAGCTTCCACCGCCCAACCCTGCACCTAGAGGAATTTTTTTCTTTACTTGAATATCAACGCCTCGTTGACCTTCATATTTTGCTACTTTTTGGTTTTGCAACAGCTGGGCAGCTCTTAGGCATAGATCATCCTGTTGAGAAATGTTGCTATTTGAATTTTTACAAACGATGTTGGTATCTTTACGAGGAGTAAACGTTAGCTCATCACAAAGATCAATAAATTGAATTGCACTTTGCAACAAATGATAACCATCTTCGCGCTGACCAATTATATGCAAAAAAAGATTTAACTTAGCTGGCGCAGGCCACGTTTGCATATCTAGATCAACTGATTAAATTTGTTTTAGTGCGTAAAACTTAAATCAATTCGCTGGTGCATTCAATATCCAACTATCAACTTTTATATTGGCATTCAATGTTGGATTTGAAATTTGGATTAATGCCGGCAGCACAGGGGTGCTATCGTGGTAACGCTTATAATCAATTAACCAGCCAGACTGATTAATTTGCATTAAACGTCCCTTTTCATCTAACTGTAAATAAGCATGCTGCTGTTTAGGGTCCGGAATACCTAACAACCAATGGCGCAAACCATTTACAGGCAATGAATAACCAAATAAGTTTTGCATTAACTCTTCAGGATCATCCGCTTCAAAACTTTCACCCTTAGAAGTCTTTAACTGCACGCCGGTTTCTTTACCCGTGATAACTGCTACTTTTCTACCGAGAGGCCCATACAAATCTATAATAAAACTGTGTCGTAATTGATTCCATTGCACACCGGCACGAAATCCTTCGTTATTAGACTTTCCAGCTAAACGGCCCTTAAGTTTCCAGGTTTGTAAGCTTTGAATATTTGCACGGTGCACTTCCCATGCAGCTTGTTTGCTAATTTCAGAACCAGGGGGAAGCTGATGCTTCTCGACCGTTACACAGGCAGAAAAGATAAAAACAGATAATAACAGGCTAGAAGATTTAGCTAATGCACATAGACACTCCTGCCAAGGCAGTGACAAAAACTTCATTATTGGAGTCTTTGTTTTAACTCTAATATGTACTCATCTTCAGGATAACGCTCTAACATGTCGTTCATAACTTTATTAGCTTCATCGTAATTACCTTGCGCCCATAATAACTCTACAAGGTGGCCTGCTATTTCCGTGTCTTCTAATATACCAAACGCTTTACGCAAATAGGTTTCAGCCTCGACATAGTTACCCAAACGAAAGTGTACCCAACCCATGCTATCCATAACCGCCGGATCATCAGGACGAATTTCTAATGCTTTTTTGATGTATCCTAACGCTTCTTCCACTCTAGTATTATGATCCGCTAAGGTATAACCCAATGCATTTAATGCCGAAGCATTTTCTGGATCTTCAGAAAGGATAGTTTTTAGATCAGCTTCTAATAGATCGATTCGATCAATTTCTTCCGCCATTAAGGCACGTGCATATAACAAATCACTGTGGCCAGGAAACTCTTGTAAGCCCTCGCTATAAAGATCCATTGCCGCAACATAAAGCTCTTCATCATGCAGTAACTGGCCTTCAATTAAATATACTTCAATGATCGACTCAGGCGTACTCAAACCGCCACGCAATTCTTTTAAGTAAGTTTGTGCTTTGCCAATTCCATCGCGCTCTACATATATAGATGCAATTCTAGCTTTCGCATCAATGTAATATTCACCCTGTTGCACCTTTTCAAATTCAGCAATCGCATCTGAAAAATTCTTTTGTTCTTCATCCGTACGACCAATGTAATAATGACTCTCGTCTATACGTTGTTTGCGATCAACAAGCCTTTTGAATTTTACTTTTGCTTTACCATACGCTTCTTGTTGCAAATACAGCAAACCTAATCGATAAATTAGTTCGCCATCATTTGGATTTGCTACTAACAGGACTTCGAATTCTCGAATAGCTTCATCATATCGTTCTGCACCGATCAACATGCGTGAATAGGCTGTACGCATTTCACGATTGCTTGGATCTTCTTCAACGATAATTTTCATTTCTGCAAGCGCTTGATCGGTTTCATCAAGGTTCATTAGCGCTTGCGCACGCATTGCACGCGCTTCAATTAAATCAGGCTTAAACCCTAATGCTATTTCACTTTCGTCAATGGTGCGTTGAAAATCTTGCGACTGAAAAGCAAGACTTGCCAAGGTTAAATGACCATAAGGATTTTCAAAATGTTTATTAACTAATATTTCGAGTAACTTAAGCGAAGATTCAGAATCCGGTTCACGTGCAAGCACTGCACCAATAATGCTGTAGCCTTTTGCAGGCGAATCATCAGCTGCCAACATAATTTTTTCAAAGTGCGGCACTGCTCCATCAATGTTTCCGCTACGCAGTTCTAACACACCTAGTATTTGGCTGATTTCTAAATTCTCTCCAACCAACTCTGACCAACGAGTCGCAGCTTTAATGCCAGCAGGCCAATCTTTGGCAAACATTGCAATCCGTGTTGCGCGTTCCGCCACCGATGGATCATCTGTAAGTTGCGCAGCATTTACATAATGTTCTAGAGCTTTGCTTACATCACCAAATTGACCTGAAAGTTCACCTACCAGTACCTCATACATGAGCTCAGATTGAGCATCATATTTCTCAGGCTGAGGCTTGCGAATCTGAATGGAGTCGTCAGCAGACTGAGCTCCTGCCCCCCCCTGCATAGAGGAACAGCTGGCCAGCCCAAAAAAAGCTAGCAAAATAGCCGCCAAAACTAGCCTAGATGGGTAGAGAATCCGTGGAATTGTTGCGTTGATCTTCAATATACTGTGTAGTGTTCTAGGGTCGATTAGACTATACCTAATATTACTGTAGTTATCTGAGTAATGCATACGCATTTTGACAGATTTTACGGGTACTTAGGCCAGATTATGCGGGCCCATTCAATCAATTAGACGCAATCAAATTTATACTACTCTGTAACTCAAAACTCTCATATTTTCATGTCCTTACTCACTCTAGGTATCAATCACACCACTGCCCCAGTTGAGATACGTGAGCGGGTGGCCATACATGAGCAGAACCTTGGTCATGCACTTAAAAAATTGATTACCGTGCCTCAAGTTGATGAAGCCGCAATTATATCTACCTGCAATCGCACCGAATTATATTGTGAGGTCAACCATGTTGATCAAGGCAAACAGGAAATCCTTTCCTGGCTAAACAGTTTTCACAATTTAAGTTCCAACGATACACAGCCGTATATTTATGACCATCTAGAAGACTCAGTAGTTCGACATATTTTTCGCGTTGCTTGTGGTCTCGATTCAATGGTTCTTGGTGAACCACAAATTTTGGGGCAATTAAAATCTGCTTATCAAGATGCTGTACAAGCTGACACTCTTGGTAGAAATCTTAATCAACTTTTCCAGCGTTCTTTCAACGTTGCAAAAAAAGTGCGCACTAATACTGAGATAGGCGCCAATCCAGTTTCAGTTGCATCCGCTGCAGTTTCATTGTCAAAAAATATTTTTGGCGACTTTAAAAATCATTCAGCGTTATTACTTGGCGCGGGCGAGACTATCGAACTTGCAGCTGAGCATTTAAAAAGCGCAGGCATCGGCAATATTGTTGTTGCTAATCGCAGCGTAGAACGTGCACAAATTATTGCTGACAAAGTGGGCGGTCACGGTGTGAGCTTAAGTTATGTAGCTGAAGCGTTACCAAAATCTGAAATTGTTATTACCGCAACTGCGAGCACTTTGCCGATTTTAGGAAAAGGCTTAGTTGAGAGTGCGTTAAAACAACGTAAACACAAACCAATTTTCATGGTAGATCTTGCGGTACCTAGAGACATCGAACCTGAAGTTGCAAAACTCTCGGATGTTTATCTTTATACCATCGATGATCTACAAAATGTGATTGAACATAATTTAAAGTCTCGCCAACAAGCTGCCAATGAAGCAGAAAGTATAATTGACCACGAAGTTCAAGAATTTTCTCTATGGCTACGCGGGCAAGGTGTCGTTGATACCGTGCGCGCTTATCGTAATAAGGCAGAAATTCAACGTGATGAAATATTAGAAAAAGCACAGAAAATGCTTGAACAAGGCAAGCCTACAGAGGAGGTTTTGCAGTTTATTGCCCATACTCTCACCAATAAACTTACTCATGAACCCACAGAAGCACTGCATATGGCAGGCAAACAAGGCAAAAATGAGTTGATTGATGCAGCAAGAATCCTGTTAAATATCCCTCAGGAAGATTAAATAACATGATTAAGCAGTTCTCGTACCCTTGTTCTATCGACAAGCTTTTAGCAGAAAGCTTCTCGTCTCCCCAATTCCGTTAGCTTCAAAAAAAACCGCATCGATAACATATGCTCTATTTACTAGAGCATATTAAGACTATCTTTTTGAACCAAGGCATTTTTAATGAAAGACTCCATCCTTCAGAAACTTGAAAATATTAAAGAACGACATGAAGAAATTTCTGCCGAGCTTTCTGATCCTGATGTGATCAATAATCAGAACGAGTTTACCAAACTATCTAAAGAATACGCACACCTAAGCCCTATTGTTTCCAAATTCAATGAGCATTTACAAGCTGTGGAGGATTTAGAAACTGCACAAGAAATGGCAAATGATTCTGACAAAGAAATGAAAGCCATGGCACAAGAAGAAATAAAAAGCGCAGAACTAACATTAGAGCAACTCGAACAAGAACTACAAACTTTATTGCTGCCTAAAGACCCACATGACGAGAGCAATGTTTTTTTAGAAATTCGTGCCGGCACAGGCGGTGATGAAGCGGCAATATTTGCAGGAGACCTGTATCGAATGTATTCGCGCTTCGCAGAAAATAAAGGCTGGAAAGTAGAAGTCATGAATGAAAACGAAGGTGATCATGGCGGCTACAAAGAAATCATTGTGAAAATTATTGGCAAAGAAGTATTTTCTAATTTGAAATTTGAATCCGGCGCGCATCGTGTACAACGTGTACCTGAAACAGAATCGCAAGGGCGCGTACATACCTCAGCTGCAACCGTTGCGGTTATGCCTGAAGTGGATGAAGTGGGCGAAATTGAAATCGATACTTCTGACTTACGTATTGATACATTTCGCGCATCAGGTGCAGGTGGACAACACGTAAACAAAACGGATTCCGCAATACGGCTCACGCATTTACCCACCGGCGTAGTCGTTGAATGTCAAGACGAACGCTCACAACACAAAAACAAAGCACGTGCCATGTCATTATTAAGTGCCAAACTATTAGATCAAGAACGACAAAAACAATTTGACGAACAAGCTGAAACCCGCCGCAATCTTGTCGGCAGTGGAGATCGTTCTGAGCGCATACGTACATATAATTTTCCACAAGGCCGAGTCACTGACCACCGCATTAACCTCACCCTGTATAAATTAGATGAAATGATGCAAGGCAATCTAGATCAAGTAATTCAACCTTTGCTTAATGAGCATCAAGCAGATCTACTCGCTAGCATGAGCGATCAGTAAGCCTATTGATGATGAATCTTAAGGAGGCTGTAGAATACGCAGCTACTACACTCACTTCAATCAGCGCTAGCGCAAAGCTAGACGCTCAAATGCTTATTTGTCATGCCTGCAATATAGAACAAACCAAAATAATTACTTATCCAGAACAAACACTCAATGAACAACAACTTGAACTATTCACTTCTGCACTAAATCGTCGTAAAAATGGAGAACCACTAGCGTATATAACTGGTAGAAAAGAATTTTGGTCATTAGAATTTACAGTTAGTGAACGTGTATTAATTCCACGACCTGAAACAGAGTTACTAATTGAACTCACACTAAATGAAGTTTCAAATACAAAAGCACCTCGAATTTTAGATCTAGGCACTGGATCTGGCGCAATTTCAATAAGTGTCGCGAAGGAACGCGAAGATGCAAAAATTGTAGCTACTGACATCTCCTCTCAAGCATTAGAAATTGCTAAAAAGAATGCAGAAAAACATAATGCTGAAATCACCTTCATAAAAAGTAGTTGGTATGAAAATTTAGCAGAAGAAATATTTGACGCAATCATCTGCAACCCCCCTTATATTGCAAAAGACGACCCCGATTTAGATAAACATGTTTATCAGCACGAACCAGGAAAAGCGCTAATTAGCGATGAAAATGGTCTTAAAGATTTAGAACTAGTTATTGCTGGAGCAAAAGAATATTTATCTTCAACAGGATATCTAGCAGTGGAGCACGGCTTTCAACAAGCCAAAAAAGTGCAGCAGCTTTTCGATCAGCATGGATTTATGTCAATTCAAACCCACAAAGACTTAACAGGATTGGATCGCGCAACAACAGGTCATACATAGCACCCGCTTATTTTCCAAAATTTAAAAATGGTTTGATAGAAAAATAAAGAATTACGGCTGCGATACCGACATACAATAAAAACTGCAAAGGGTTGGTTAATAATTCATTTATAAAATTTTGTTGCTTACCTTCGATCTTTGACTGCTCATATTCTTGTTTTATTCTAACTTGTCGATCTTTTTGATACTCATCGATCAATATTTTTGCACGATCTAGTTGATCATCTTCATTCAACCAAATTGCAGGCATAGAGATTCCCCAATTCCCGGGAGGAGTTTCGTAAAAATCAATATTATTGTTTATCAAAAGCTCGCGAACTTCTTGCGCCTCATCTGCTGGAACATTTCTTAGCTTGAATAATTGAACTGGCATAGACTAACTACAACATATTAAATAAGTTTGTCTAAGTTGTAATAAACTTAAAGAAATAATTAGTTCTTCAAATGCTTCATATCTAACAACAAGGAAGTTATCAGAACAGCATCGTCTATAAACTGAATTTTATTATCGACTACTGAATACTTATTTATTAATAGCTCACGCACATGTTCTTCAATATCATCCAACTTAAATAATTTCATGTCCCAATCATGAAATTCAGTTTTTACAACGCTCTCAAAACTAATTAATTCAATATCGTGATGACGTTTATCTTTAAATATTTTTGCATAGATGTTATTTACAAATTTAGACTGACCTTCAAGCACTTGAAGAAAACGGCCATCAGAGACTATTAAGACCCCGCACACCCCTAACTGCCGATTGTTGCTCGCAGCTCGGTAAACTAATTTTGACAAAGCATCAGTATTAAGAACTTCAGGCTTAGCAACACTTCTATAATTTAAACGACAAGGTCCCATTCTTTTATTTAATTAAGCTATCCATAAAACATCATATGCTAATGAAATAGTATATAAGCACAGCATTATTTCATTTTGTCTTTTAGTAAATCATTCACCTGCTGTGGATTAGCTTTACCCTTAGAAAGCTTCATTACTTGACCCACAAAGAAACCAAACACTTTATCTTTACCCGACTTATACTGCTCAAGCTGACCAGGATTATCATTAATCACTTGTTCTACCAAGGCCTCGATTTCACTGCTATCAGTAATTTGTTTTAAACCTTTTGCTTCAATAATTGCGTCAACATCACCCTCACCTGACCACATGGCTTGAAAAATTTCTTTGGCGATTTTGCTTGAGATAGTATTGTCTTCAATTCGATCTAATAAGCCAGCCAACATGCCAGCAGATACTGGACAGTTATTTATTTCAATATCGTCCTGATTAAGTACTGCACTAAGATCACCCAACACCCAATTCGCTGCTAGCTTTGCCTTCGCATTAGAATTTTTTACAACCTCTTCAAAATACTTGGCGGTTTCTTTGTTCATTACAAGATTTTCAGCATCATAATCACTTAAATCGTATTCTTGTTTAAAGCGCGTTATTTTTTCAGTTGGTAATTCTGGCAATTGTTTTCTAAGTTCTTCTATAAAACTTGGCTCTATAACTACTGGCAATAAATCGGGGTCAGGGAAATAGCGATAATCATTTGCTTCTTCTTTTGAACGCATAGATCGCGTTTCATCTTTATTTGCATCGTATAGTCGTGTCTCTTGAACGATCTCTCTACCATTTTCAAGCACATCGATTTGGCGATCAATTTCATAGTGAATTGCGCGTTCTACAAATCTAAATGAGTTTAGGTTTTTAGTTTCTGTACGTGTACCAAATTCTTCTTGACCTTTTGGTCGCATCGACACATTGGCATCACAACGGAAGGATCCTTCTTGCATATTGCCATCGGAAATTCCCAGATAACGCACTATAGAATGTATCTTTTTCATATACGCTACGGCTTCTTCTGCAGAGCGCATGTCGGGTTCTGAAACAATTTCAATCAATGGTGTACCGCAACGATTTAAATCTATTCCAGTAGAATCTGAAAATTCTTCATGCAAAGACTTTCCCGCATCTTCTTCTAAATGCGCACGCGTAATACCAATAGTTTTTCGTTCCCCATCACCCAGTACAATTTCTAAAGTGCCGTGCTCAACGATGGGTAATTCAAACTGACTAATTTGATAACCTTTAGGTGAATCTGGATAAAAGTAATTCTTGCGTGCAAATACAGATCGCTCGGCAACCTTAGCGTCCACCGCCAAACCAAACATCACTGCCATACGTACCGCTTCTTTATTTAGAACTGGCAACACACCTGGCAATCCAAGGTCTACCGCACAAGCCTGTGTATTAGGCTCTGCGCCATATGCAGTGGAGGCACCCGAAAAAATCTTGCTGTTGGTAGCCAACTGCACATGAATTTCTAAGCCAATAACGGTTTCCCACTGCATACCTATTCAAAGCCTTCCGGAGTCTTTTTGTGCCAATCTGTATCCATCTGATACTGATGCGCAAAATTTAATAAATTATCTTCTTCAAAATAATTGCCAATCAACTGCATACCCACCGGCAAGCTATCTGAGAATCCACAAGGCACAGACATCGCTGGCAAACCCGCTAAGTTAATTGAGATGGTATAGATATCAGACAAATACATGGTTACTGGATCTGCAGTTTTTTCACCTATCTTAAATGCAGGCTCAGGCGTAGTAGGCCCTAAAATTACATCAACATGTTCAAAAGCTTTTTTAAAGTCTTCACTTATTAAACGTCTAATCTGTTGGGCCTTTAAATAGTATGCATCGTAATAACCTGCAGATAATGCATACGTACCAATCATAATGCGACGCTTTACTTCATCACCAAACGCTTCGCTACGACTACGATCATATAGATCACGCAAATCTTTTGGATCTTCACAACGATAACCATATCGCACACCGTCCAAACGCGACAAGTTTGAAGAACACTCTGCTGGTGCAATTACATAGTAAGCAGGTATTGCTAAATTAGTGTTAGGCAAACTTATATTTTTTATTTCACAACCTTGTTGCTCATACCATTTGATGGCACCTTCGATAACACTCTTAACCTCTGCGCTCAAACCTTCACTAAAATATTCTTCAGGCACTCCGATTACTTTTCCCTTCAGGGTACTATTAAGTAATTGGGTATAGTCTGGAACCGCTTTATCTAAGCTAGTGGAATCTTTCTCATCAAAACCTGCCATGGCTTGCAGCATATAGGCGCAGTCTTCAGCTGATTTTCCAAATGGTCCACCTTGATCCAAACTAGAGGCGTAGGCGATCAAGCCATAGCGCGACACCCTGCCGTAGGTAGGTTTTAACCCCGTAACTCCACACAAAGCAGCAGGTTGACGAATCGATCCACCGGTGTCTGTGCCGGTTGCTAGAGGAGCAATGCGCGCTGCTACCGCAGCAGCTGAACCACCCGATGAACCACCCGGTACGCAGTCTGTATTCCATGGATTTTTTACCGGGCCGTAATAACTGCTTTCATTCGATGAGCCCATCGCGAACTCATCCATATTGGTTCTACCAATGGTTACACAACCGGCTTGATCTAATTTTTCTACAACGGTTGCATCATATGGCGCATAAAAATTATCTAACATTTTTGAACCGCAAGATGTTTTCACACCATACATACAAAAAATATCTTTATGCGCAATAGGAATTCCCGTTAATGGCCTATGTTTTTTTTCTTTAATTAACTTGTCTGCATTGGTTGCCTGCAGAATTGCGCGCTCACCTAATTCTGTTATAAATGCATTAAGATCGTTGAATTTTTGCATACGATTTACAAAGCATTGTGTTAACTCAACACTAGAGAAATCGCCGTTGCGTAAACCGTCAACGAGTTGTGATACTGAAAGTTTGTGCATGAATAATTAAATGGGTTCTGAAAAATATATAAAATTTGAAAAGTTTTACTCGATAACCTTAGGCACCAAATAAAGACCCTTCTCCGCAGACGGAGCAACAGCTTGAAACTTATCGCGTTGATTGTTCTCAGTAACTTTATCTTCACGTAAGCGCTGCGTTGCGTCTAATGGATGCGCCATAGGCTGAATATCTTTGGTATCTACCGCATTCATTTGTTCAACTAAATTTATGATGCTGGACAAATCAATAGCATATTGCTCTACCTCATCTTGCTTTATTTGTAAGCGCGCTAGGTTGGCAATTTTTAAAACTTCTTCAGGAGTAATTGGCATGACTCTTAACTTTTTCAGGCTTTGTGTTATTAAATTATTCTAGCCTGCCGACAAATCAGAAGACTATGTGAATCACTACCGACTAGTGATTTACTAGGTAGAGAATCTATAAATGAACGGCAAAACTATCATACTTATCTCTTATATTTAATGGCTTGCCGAATATTTAGGCCACTGATAGAGTACGCTAACTCACGAATTAAACACCACTAATTAATCCTATATGTTTAAACGCGTCCTCGGAGCCTTCTCCAACGACTTATCCATCGATTTAGGTACTGCTAATACGCTGATTTATATGCGTGACAAAGGCATTGTCCTCAATGAACCTTCAGTAGTAGCCATTCGCAGAAACCCTGAAGGCGGCCAACGTACAATTGAGGCAGTTGGTGCCTCAGCCAAAGGCATGTTAGGACGCACACCTACTAATATTGAAGCCATTCGGCCACTTAAAGATGGTGTAATTGCGGATTTCACTACTACTGAGAAAATGCTTCAGCACTTTATTAAAAAAGTGCACGAAAGACGTTATTTCCGGCCCAGTCCACGTGTATTGGTATGTGTACCTTGTGGCGCGACACAGGTTGAGCGTCGTGCAATTCGCGAATCGGCTATGGGTGCAGGAGCACGTAAAACCTACTTAATCGAAGAGCCCATTGCAGCAGCGATTGGTGCAGGCTTACCTATAGAAGAAGCTCGCGGCTCCATGGTATTGGATATTGGTGGTGGCACATCAGAAGTAGCCGTGCTTTCACTTAACGGCATTGTCTATTCATCTTCAGTACGAATAGGTGGAGACAAATTTGATGATGCGATTGTGAATTACGTTCGTCGAAACTATGGCGTATTGGTGGGTGAATCCACTGCGGAACGCATCAAACACGAAATCGGAACAGCCTATCCAGGCAAAGAAATGTTGGAAATTGAAGTAAAAGGCCGCAATCTCTCAGAAGGTGTACCCAAAAGCTTTTCTCTCAATAGCAACGAAATACTAGAGGCGTTACAAGAACCACTTTATGGAATTATTAGTGCGGTGAAAACAGCACTAGAACAAACTCCACCAGAATTAGGTGCAGACGTGGCAGATCGAGGCATTGTGTTAACCGGCGGCGGTGCATTACTACGTGACTTAGATCGACTCATCATGGAAGAAACAGGGATACCTGTAGTAATCGCCGATGATCCACTTACTTCTGTAGCACGTGGCGGTGGCCGAGCGCTTGAGTTAATGGATGAATTAGGCAACGAACTCCTCACAGTAGACACCTAGATAAAACCTCACACTTCTCTCGCTGACGAATATCTAGTAATTCGTTATCATTAACGCACTTATTTGTGCGTAATATGCAATTCATGGAGACTTCGCTATAAAACCGCTGTTTGGCCTTGGGCCCTCCACCTCTGCGAAATTACTCATATTAATCATTATGTCTGTCGTAATGATGACGGTAGATCATCACTTTCACCATTTAAGCAAAGTGCGCCAAACCATCAGTGTGGCCATGTACCCAATCGAATACTTAGCGGGCTTACCTTCAAAAGTATACAACTGGGGCTCTGAATCTTTATCGGGTCGTAATAAATTGCTGCGTAACAATGCTGAACTACGAGCAGAACAAATTCGTCTTGAGTTACAACTACAAAAGCTTGCAACCTTAGAACAAGAAAACACTCGTCTGCGTGAAATGCTCACTTCAGCAAAATACTTTGAAAAAGAACGCATACTAATAGGCGAACTTCTTTCGGTTGATTTAGACCCTTATCAACAACGTATCGTAGTCAACAAAGGTACAAGAGATGGCGTGTATGAAGGACAGCCTTTGCTAGGTGCAAGAGGCATTATCGGACAAATAGATAAAGCCGGGCCTTTTAATTCCGTTGCAATACTAGTGTCCGACCCGAATCATGCGTTACTTGGCGTAGTTGCACGCAGCGGACAGCGTAGTTTAGTCGTAGGCACCGGCAACATTCAGCAACTAGAGTTATTACACTTAACCAGTACGGCCGACATACAAATTGGTGATTTAGTAATTACCTCAGGCTTAGATGACCGTTACCCATCCGATTACCCGGTAGCCGAGATTACAAGTATCAAACAAGTATCAGGTGACCCCTTTGTTAAAGTCGAAGCAAAACCACTCGTAGATTTAAACAGTATCCGAGAAGTACTTTTAATTTGGCCAAGCGCAGCAGATGCAGACTATAGTGCAGAAAACAGTGTTGAAAATACTACCGACAATAATGTTGCAGAGCAGAAATCAGGTTCTCGTAATTGATTGAAATTTGATACAAATTAATGAATAACTCTTCCGACTTTTTCACCATAGTTGTCACCTTTATAGTGGCAATGATGCTAATGATCATGCCATTACCAGACTGGGCACGTTCATATAGACCCGAATGGATTGCATTAGCGCTTATCTATTGGAACATTGCTGTGCCGAAAAAAGTCGGTGTTGGTATTGCTTGGATGTTGGGCCTATGTGTAGACGTCATTCAAGGCGCTTTACTTGGGCAACATGCGCTAGGTTTTGCTATCACTGCCTACATTGCCATTCGTTTTCATCAACGTGTACGTGTATACCCATTACACCAACAAGCCATGTTCGTCGGCATGATTTTACTGCCCTACATGAGCATTTCATTATGGATTTTAGGTATCTTAGGAAAAGACCCTAAGACCTGGGTCTATTGGGCACCTGTAATAACTAGTGTTCTAGTTTGGCCGTGGATATTTTTGGTATTACGTGCAGTGCGTAAAACCGCTTCAATATATTAGTTTTAAAAAGCATTCTGATTATAGTTTTTCATTCAAGACTTCTTCAAATGGCCAGGATGCAATTTTCAGTGTATTTTTGGTTTTACGAGCAGTAAGAAAATCCACATCAATATATTAAAAATTAGCCAATCTTCATCCTCACCCATTTGAATTATAATTTTAGGAACGAATCATATCTGATTCGGCAATATTCACATATCCTTGCGTTCACCAGATGGATTTGTGTATTCATCATTCAATGTTTGCACAAAACGATTAGCTGCTTCGCGAATTTTTATAAGTTTTTCACGCGCATTTTTGTTCCAACCCACCACAAATGGACGTGCTAGCGGTTGCCACCAGCGTGTGTTATGCAAGAAACCATTGCGAACACTTCCTGATAATTCTTTTTCAGGCAAAGATTTTGCAACCCATTTAGCGACAAAACTTCTTACAAAAAGATGTATAACTAACAACAGTAAAAGCGCCAAAAAAATGGCAGATATCAGCCCTGTTTTACCAAAACTATCAAACGCTGTTCCAGTTCCTATGTGTTTGATGAAATAAAGTAACATCGCTAAAAAAACAGGAAACAGCACAAGAACATCTATCAACAACACTCGTTTTACCCAAGTACTTGTAGCTTCGCGAACCCTTGGAACGATATTATTTTCAATTTGGTTTGCAGTATTTTCTAACGAACCGATAATACGATAGACACGTTCCACACTGACTTCTGAAATGCGTTGGTATATTTCACCTAAGTCTGCATCACGTTTGCGTTGATAGCGCTCACGCAAAGCTTTGTCTTCAATATGCACTGCCACATCTTCATTATAGGTTGCATAAAAACGACCACTAACTAATCCACCCGAAGCGAGTGCGCGTTGCCAGGCAGCGACGACTTCTTCTGCATTATCTTCACCCGCAGTGGTATCGATTTGATTAAGAATAAATAACACTTTATTCGAATCATTACGGCGCACAGTTCCAGCAACCAAATGCTCGAGTGTGTCGCGCATTGCACCTGGTTCTGGGTGGCGCGCATCAAATAACACTAAAACTAAATCAGATAAATTAATAATGTGATCAGTAATTCGCAAGGTTGATGTGCGTTGCGCATCTGCATCAAAGCCTGGTGAATCTATGAAGATTTTACCTTTGATTAAATCCGTTGGGCAGGTTTTGAGTTGTAAGTAGGTATCAATTCGTGAACCTTCACCTGCGGATACTTTTTCTATCTCATCACTAATTTGATAAAACGGAAAACGTGGGTCTGCATCCAAGGCTAAACCAGGTAGCACTCTTACTTTGTCATCACTGCTGTAACAAATTACTGTAAACCTATCGTCAACCGCTTGGTTACCTGTTTTTTGTAAATCTGTTTGCACATAGTGGTTGATAAATGTGGACTTACCAGCGGAAAAAGTACCTAGTACCGAGATCAATGGCCACCAAGAAATATCGGTGGTGTAAGACTCTTTACTAGTGAGTATGCCCAGTTTGTATGCAAGCTTATCGAGCTCACAAAAATGATCCACTACATCAACTAGTAGTGGGTTTTCGTTTTTGATATGACTGCGAAGGCTTTTTATTCTTGCCTTAAGATTGGCATCGGGCCCAGTGAGCATTTAATGTCCTATTAAATGAAGCTATGAATATTTCTGGTAGTTATTGTCGCATATAGGTCGCCATCTGCAAGCTGCGACACGCACTTAATTCTCTCATAAATCCTTACGGAGTCTGACGATGGTGCATATTTTTCAATTGTTTTCTAAATTTTTTACATGGATCTTCGTTTGTATGGCTAGGGGTAAAATATAAAATATCGTATAGCGCAGAGTCATTTTGCAAATACGCCTGAGGATCATCCTCACCCTCTTGTACAGAAACAAACGCAACCGATAAATATGAAGTTTGCTTATAATTTCTTCGTAACTGCATAGGAACAGCATAATCATTTCTTACATGTCCACTACCTGCGATAAAAACTACTGGAAGATCTTTCCCCTGCAACGATGTAGCCATAATACGATCGCGTTGCATTTGCGCACGCGACATGAAATTTACAAATCCTTGATTGGCATGGCCGCAATGGGAATCAATAATATTCTTCTTTAGCACTGTAAAATTATCTTCGGTATAGAAATACTCATGCAGTAAAGTTGTTTTTTTATCATCACCTTGATCATTAGACCAACGATGCAATTCATCGCTGCTTATATTTCCTGCATATAATTTAAGCTGATGTCGTGTAATTGACTTCAATATCGGTACATACAAATCCCAAGGCCAGCCACTATTCAACATAGTTGCCAGTTGTTTTAATTCATCATGCTTACTCCACGTTTGCGGCTGATCTTGCCAGGTTTGCTGCGACAGCATTTCCATCACCACTGTTGGTTTTGCACCTGCACTTACTAATGAATTGATAATTTTAGCTTGTAATATGTGATGGTCTGCATTGGTATGCGCTTCACCTAAAAGTATATAGTCGTAATACAACAACTCTTTATCAAACTGCTTGCTGGTTAGCCATTTATTCTTGTGAGTATCCCATATTTTCCCTACTAGTTTGTGATCTTGAAAAAAAGGTGATTCCCAGTCCATTGAACCTTGCTTAGCTGTTACACTGCCTTGGAAAACCAATAACATCAGTAACAAAACATTCAAAAAATGTTTCCAGAAATGTTTAAAAATATTTACCGTCAATAATGTATTCATAATGGAATTTAGAATATTAACCACAACACAAGAGTTAGAGGCGTTCTGCAAAGCATCACACGATGTTGATTGGCTAGCGCTTGATACAGAGTTTATACGTGAAAGGACCTACTATCCAAAATTATGTTTGGTACAAATTGCCTCAGAACGGGACATTGTATGTATAGATACAATCGCTATTAATGACCTCTCATCGCTGAGAAAGCTATTATATCAGCCCTCTATCACTAAAATTTTTCATTCAGCAAGCCAGGATCTAGAGATATTTGTAAATCTTTATGACGAAGTACCTACCCCGATGTTTGATACACAAATTGCAGCCAGCCTCTTAGGCTATGGTGATCAAGTTAGTTATGCGCATTTGGTTAATGAAATTTGTAGTATTGAACTTGATAAATCACTCTCTCGCACAAATTGGGAACGAAGACCACTATCAGAAAAAGAGATTAGGTATGCAGTAGATGATGTTAAATACTTAGCAAAAGTTTACTTACATTTAAATGATGAACTTACCGAACATCAACGCAGTCATTGGGCTGAATTTGAGTGCAACAATTTATCTGCTCTAGAAAAATATAACGTTGATGCAAGCAAGATTTGGAAAACGGTTAAAGGTGTAGGCAAACTAGAACCCCATCAGCTAATAGTACTCAAGCAGCTTGCTCGATGGCGCGAACTTCAAGCTATTACCGAAAACAAGCCGCGCCGTTGGATTTTAAATGACAAAGCTTTGCGTAATTTAGCAATCGAACAACCTAGAGACCTAGATACATTGCAAGTATTAGAAGATATCAACAGCGAACACATGGGATACGCAACAACACTTTTAGATGAGATTAAACAAGCTCAAAATATTCCTGAGGCTAATTGGCCCGAGACTAACTTTATTGGCCCATTAAGCAATGAACAACGCAAGTTAGTAAAACAAGCACAATCCTTTATTCGTGAAAGAGCAGAAGAACTAAATATTTCACCAAGCCTATTAGCTACACGCAGTGTGGTTGAAAAGTTAATTCGTGGGAAAAGAGAGTTAGATATCTTATCTAGCTGGAAAAAGGACCTTATAGGCAATGAGCTTGTAGAATTTATTGAATCAAACACCTAAGGAAGCTCTGATTTAAACTGAAATTTCGTTAAAAGAACTTTCGAAATACACATGTGTATTCTATACACTACACTTTCTCATTCTCTATTTACCTAATATCAGCCGCTTCACTAATAAATCAGAGCTTCTAAATACTCTGTCAGCTAATATTTTATTTATATGGCGTTAGCGATATAGCGTAAAAAAGTACTTAATAGATAATTGCCAATATGACTACTGACGAAATTCAAAAGTTAATCGAAGCCGGTGTGCCTGACTCAAAAGCCATGGTAAGTGGTGGTGAAGGTAAATATGAAGCAATTGTAATTAGCGAAAGCTTTGCTGATTTGAGCATGGTTAAAGAACATCAAATGGTCTATGCGACCGTTAAACCACAAATCGCTAGTGGTGAATTACATGCTTTGAGCATCAAGGCTTTTACACCTGAAGAGTGGGAAAAAGAACAGTCTAAATGATTTAAGGCGTTTCATTAAAAAACGTCTTAGTTTAATTCATTATCAGTCTAGATTAGTGTTTAGACTCGTCATCGATATTTACAACTGACAAACCTGTCTGGCCTGCATAAAACGCAGCAACGTTTTTCATTTCTTCTTCACTTAGCGCTGCAACAATTCCCGCCATAATGGCATTTTTACGATCGCCATTCTTATAAGATTTTAAAGTATGCAACATATAATCAGCATGCTGGCCTGCAATACGTGGGAAATTTGGTGTTAGGCTATTACCATCTTCGCCATGACAAGCTACACATTGCTTTGCTACTTCCGCACCACTTTTTGCTGGCGCTGCGTCATGACTTGATTCATGAGCTTCTTCTGATGCAAAACTTGAGGCAGTTGCCACAACAAATATACTAACGATAATATTGATGAATAATTTTTTCATGATTTAACTTCTAAATTTAATTTGTAAGAAATATATATACTTATTGAAGTGACTGAAAGTAGGCACCAATATCGGCCATATCTTCTTCACTCATACCTGATGACTGTGCCTGCATCGTGCCATGACTACGCTCGCCCGATTGGTATCCTTTAAGTGCAGCAACAATATAATCAGCATGCTGGCCACCTAACCTAGGTACATGGTAAGTTGGATATACATTTGTATAGCTAGGTACTCCGTGGCAACCCAAGCAAGTTTCTGCTTTCAGTTTTCCTTGTTCTACATTGCCTGCTGCAAAACTTGCAGATGAAGCAAACAAACCTAAAGCTATAATCAATGATGTGGTGCGTAATAATAAACGCATAGCTGATACTCTCCGTAGAAGTTATTTGGCTAAAAATTGGTCGCTAATTATACCTAGTTTACAAGCAATATGGATCTCTCCTTTTGGACAAGCCATTAATATGGCAATGTATATAAGTTTATAAATGACATATAACAATCATTAATGGTGTACTACGAAAACTTAAACTCTAACTCAGTTAAAGAGCTGTTAAGCCATTACGGTATAGAAATAATTTGTTCTGAATCCGGAGCTGAGATTCCACACAGCTTTTGGGGAACCCCCGAAGCCGGACGCAAAAAAAATCGGCTATATATATGCGAAGATACTCCGATCCACTCGATTCTGCATGAAACCTGTCACTATGTATGCATGCCAGCTAAGCAACGCACACACGAGCTGGTCGATGCAAAAGGGTCGGCAATGGAAGAAAATGCTACCTGCTACCTACAAATCTTGTTAGCTGACCATATAAACGGCTATAGCCGCTCCCAACTGATGGAAGACATGGATGCCTGGGGCTATAGTTTTCGGCTTGGCTCAGCACATGCGTGGTTTATCCATGATGCTGAGGATGTGTGTAAATGGCTGCAAAAACATCGAATAATCAAAGCAAATAATGAGATCACTTGGACTCTCAGGCAATAGCAACTAAAGCCATTTTTATACATTAAAGATTGACATCGGATCTAATTATTCATAGCATTTTTATAGCTAGCAACACAGCTGGTTATTAAGTCGCTGCTTTAATTCAACAACTTGCAGGGCGACTCAAAAATACTGCTAAAGCGATGGCCGTCCTCAAAGCTTCTAGGTCGAGTCAGCGTCTAAATAATCTGAAGCTGAAGACGGATCAATGGTTAAAACAATCCTCTCTTTACAATTTGAGAATACATTTGGCAATACAAAAAGTTGTAATGCTGAATACTCATCCCAAAGAGTAATATATGTAACTTTTAGATCCGCCTCATAAAAAAATAGAGGTATTAAAATATGAAAATCGAAACTCAAGCTATACATAGTGGCTACACTCCAGAGCCCACTACTAAAGCCGTTGCTGTTCCCATTTACCAAACTACATCCTATGCATTTGATGACACACAGCATGGTGCAGATTTATTTGATTTAAAAGTCGAAGGCAATATTTATACACGCATTATGAACCCCACCACTGCGGTGCTCGAACAACGTGTAGCAGAAATGGAAGGTGGTGTTGGTGCACTAGCATTATCGTCTGGCATGGCTGCAATTTCGTATGCAATTTTTGCTTTAGCAGAACAAGGCGACAATATTGTTTCAGTAGCTACTTTATATGGCGGTACCTATAATTTCTTTGCACATACTTTACCGAAGCTTGGTATTGAAGTTCGCTTTGTAGATTATCGAGACATGAACGCTATGGATGCGGCAATTGATGACAATACCAAAGCGGTATTTTGCGAATCACTAGGCAATCCTGCTGGAAATGTTATCGACTTAGAAGCATTAGTAATGGTTGCGCACAATAAGGGAGTTCCGGTAATGGTGGACAATACTGTCCCCACACCTTACTTATGTAGACCTTTTGAATTTGGTGCAGATGTTAGTATCCACTCACTAACCAAATACATGGGTGGACATGGTACTTCTATTGGTGGAGTCATTGTCGATTCTGGAAACTTCCCATGGGAAAAACACAAAGAACGTTTTGCTGTTTTGAATAAGCCTGACCCTTCTTATCATGGCGTGGTGTATACCGAAGCATTTGACAAGGCCGCTTTTATTGGCCGGGTGCGCTTAGTGCCTTTACGCAATATGGGTTCGGCTATTTCCCCCATGAACAGCTTTTTAATTTTACAAGGCATTGAAAGTCTTGCAGTGCGCATGGATAGACATTGTGAAAACGCTTTAGCTGTTGCGCAATATTTAGAAAAGCATGAGTTTGTAACCTGGGTAAGTTATGCCGGACTCTCTTCACATTCTGACCACAAACTCGCACAAAAATACTTTCGTGGACGTGCTTCTGGAATTTTAAGTTTTGGCATCAAAGGTGGCATTGAAGCGGGCACTAAATTCATAGACGCACTTAAACTCATTGTGCGGCTAGTAAATATTGGTGATGCTAAATCGCTAGCTTGCCACCCTGCCACCACCACGCACAGACAACTCTCTAAAGAAGAGCAAGCTGCAGCTGGCGTAAGTGAAGATTTAGTGAGGCTTTCAATTGGTATTGAGCATATAGACGATATATTGGAAGATATTGAGCAAGCCTTAAATCAAGCCAGGTAGTGACAGAATATATTCCACCACTTTTTTACCGCAATGGTCATGCAAACACCATTGCGGCTGCATCTTTCCTCCGTAAAAGCTACGCGCAACGAGTCAGCCGCAGCTTTCGTAAACAAAGCGAATCTCGGATCTTATCTCTAGCGAATGATATTCAATTACATGGCTTATTAACTACACATAAAGACTCACTCCAAATCACTGGCCAAAAACCTTTAGTAATGATTCTGCATGGCTGGCTAGGTTGCGCTGAATCTTTATATCTTCTACCTATAGCTAGCAAGTTACATGAATTAGGTTTCAATATTTTTCGCTTAAACTTTAGAGACCATGGAAATACTCAACACTTAAATAAAGAACTTTTTCACTCTTGCCGTTTAGATGAAGTTCTAGATGCAACGCTAGCGATCCAAAAACAAATTTCACACTCAAAATTTTATATTCTAGGTTTCTCTCTAGGTGGAAACTTTGCCTTACGCATTGGCGCCGAAGCAAAAAGTAAAAACTTAACGATTGATAAGATTATTTCGGTTTGCCCAGTGATGAATGCAACGAATGCTCTAGATGAAACCAAATCAATGTTAAATATTTATACAGAATATTACCTGCAACGCTGGAAAAACATGTTGAAAATTAAACACAAGCTATTTCCAGAAAATTATGATTTAGCAACCATCAATCAACAGAATTCACTTACTGAGATGACCGAACATTTGCTATTAAAATATACGGAATTTAGTTCTATAAAAAGTTATTTACAAGGCTACTCAATTACTGGAGATCGACTTAAGTCTCTTTCAGTTAACAGTGATGTGTACATTGCTGAAGATGACCCTGTAATACCTTCTCATGATTGGGAAGACCTACACGCTTCTGAATATCTAAACATCCATCACACAAAATTTGGTGGTCACTGCGGCTATTTAAATAGTTTGTTTAATACAAACTGGATTGACGAGCGAATTATTAAAACCTTACAGGTATAAAAAAACCTACTGCATCAAAGATGCAGTAGGTTCTAAGGAAGTCCCAGATTAGCTCTTAAGGAGCAGGAATGATGCTAAAACCATTCTTCATGTATTTTGCGACATTCGTAGCACAATTAGTTAATGGATTACCGTCATTGACATCCACGCAATCGTTAGGCATACCACCGGTTCCTGCCTCTGGTGCAGGCATTGTAAGGCTTGTGAGAAATGCGACATTAGCTTCAGTTTGTCCGTTTACGAAATCTGTAATATCGTCATACAAACCATCACTCAAAATTCCTCTTCCGTCTGTACCATGACAAGTTTCACAACTTTCACCATTAATAACCTTCTTATATTCAATCTGACCTTGAACTAGCAGTGGGTCACCAGCATTTACCGTAGTGGTAACACTTTGCGTTACATTCGCTGCATTCACACCTATACAGTTAAGCGTAAATGTCGTGGTCGCTTGTAAATTAGCAATGGTTTCGCTGTATGTGGCCAGCGCAACACCCTTAGCTCCGGTCCATGCCGTATTTGCAGGATTTGCACTTGCAGTACAAGATGCTAAATCCGTTGGGTTCCATGCAAGCGTTACCGAATCACCTTGATTAACGGTTACAGCTGCAGCATTGTTTACCGTGAAGGTTAATGCAGGATTAACCGCTACTACAGTTACTGTTGTGCTGACTGTAGTTGGCGTACCAATTGAATTAACACAAGTTAAGTCAAATTGAGTATTTGCAATCAAGTTATTAATTACTTCAGTGCCATTTAAAGCTTTATCACCTGTCCATCCACCTGCAGCTGTACAAGTTCCAACTGCACCTGTAGAACTCCAAGTTAATGTTGTGGAACCATTAAATGGAACATTCATTGCTGGGTTTGCAGTTAGATTTACAGTAGGTGCACCCGGTGCTGCTGCAACGGTTACATCCACTGTTGAAACTGCAGAAGCAATTCCACCTTTAGTACAGGTCAAGGTGAATTGATTTACACCAGAAGTGGTTAGGTTAGTTAGGGTTTGCATTCCATTCGGTAGCAATGTTCCTGTCCACTGATTTCCAGCGTTTGCTCCACCTGCAGTACAGGCATCACCATCAGACATCCAACTTAAAGTAACCATGCCACCAAATGCTACTGCTGCTTGATCAACAGCAAACTGAGCAATTACTGGCTGCACATCATTATCATTATTAGTAACCGATACATCTGATGCATCAAGACCGCTATATGATGGGTCAGCACTAATTGCTGGTGCAGTAACAACACTATAAGCAATGTTTCCGTCTACCATAGGTGCAGCTGCATCATTTACACCTGTAACCGTTACGGTTTGAGGAACATTATAGTTTGCCGCAGTAAATGCCACAGATGCTGGTAGTACTGTGCCTTCTGCAGCGTTACTACTAGATAAGCCTATGCTTACTGAATTATTTGGCAATGTACCTAATACAATAGTGAAGGTTGCTGAATCGCCATTTTCGCTTGTAGTTAAACCAGCAACAGGATCCACCGTAATTACACCTGGTGGAGGCACTTCATTGTCTGTATTTGTAACCGCTACATCTGCAGGATCTATTGCTGCGTAATCTGCATCATTACTCGCTGCGGTAGTCATAATAGTGTATGCAACATCGCCATCAAGAAGGGCATCGTCCATTCCTGTAACCGTAACTGTTTGTAGTTGTGTCCCGTTTGCAGTTGTAAAGGTAAGCGTAGCTGGATTTACATTACCTTCTGCTGCGTTGCTACTTATTAGTGTGATATCAACATTATCTGTAGGCAAAGTATTTAGAGCCACTGTAAACGTGGCCGTACCGCCAGCTTCCGTTGTAGTTAAACCTGCAGTTGGATTTACAATAATAGCTGGAGTTGCAGGTGGTGGAGTGTTGTTATCATCATACGTAAGCAAGCCTTGAATAAATCCTTCATATATAAATGCCGAAACATCCGATGCACAAGCACCTACACATGCACCTGGATTATAAGGCGTCTTAGGCATAGCTAACGCGTTATAGGCGGTAAGATTTGCTAAATCCCCACAAAATGAACAAGTTGCCGTGCTATTAATTGGGTTTGGAGCTGCACTTGGAGTACCTTGTCCCTGTGCACCATGACAAGAAGAACAGGCTTGTTCTGCACCATTATAAAGTGCATAACCCCGCTTGGCCTCATCAGAGAGTTGCGAAAGATTTGCAACACCGCCACTAGACATTGAACCCGTGCTTTCGCCAGACGATTCGCCGCCGCAAGCGCTTAGACAGAAAGATATGATCGCCATAACAGCGATGCTTTTAATAATGCCATCCATTGTTCCAACTCCAATTGAAATCAATTTATTTGTAACTTATAGCTAAGTGAAAAATCCTATTTCCACTCAACACAAGTGCTTAATGTAAATTTGAAATAACTATACTTTCGTTAATATTCCTATTACACAAAATTTACGATATAAAGCCAAACATTCATGACTTAATATGCAACACCTATGATAGTTACCTAAAAGAATTATTAATAATTTATAGCAGACCACTGATCCGTTTTTTTTGCCCATTTGTCATGGTCAAAACTTAAGAAAAATGTGAACTAGAAATTAACTACTCAATTTCAGTGAGTTAAGATTTCGGCACAGGAGGAATTGGTTGTAAATGCAAACTTAAGCGCGTGGGGTTTTTGTTTAGTTTCCATTCAAACATCGCCGTATAAGCAAATACAGCGCGTACATATTCACGTGTTTCAGTAAATGGAATAGTGTCTACCCAAACATCCGCGGGTAATTCATTTTTCTCAGGCAACCAGGCATTTACACGGTGCGGCCCTGCATTATATGCAGCTGAGGCCAAGGCCCTATGACCATTAAATTTAGTCAACATATCACCAATGTATTTACTACCTAGGTTGATATTAAAACTGGGCGTATACAAATCCTGACGACTTGGCGCTCTAAGCTTTAATTGCTTGGAAACTTGTTTGGCAGTAGCTGGCATAAGCTGCATCAAACCACGCGCGCCCACTGGGGAACGTGCTTGGGGGTTAAAGGCACTCTCACGACGAATGATCCCATAAACAAAAGCAGGCTCAAGACTTCTTTTATTAGAATATTTATTTACGTGACTGGTAAAAGGTGTAGGAAAACGAATACCTAAGTCATCAAAGTACTCACCTTTAGCAATGGTGCGAATTGCATAATCATGCCAATCCCATTGATGCGCCAAGGATGCAGCTATTTGTAACTGCCGCGAAGTATAATTTTGCGTAGCATAATTCCATTCTCTGCGCGCATCAGTTAATTGATCAACCATCAGTAATTCTTTTGCGCGAATGATACTTGACGTCTGTTCTATTTTCTCAAGCTCCAGAACATTATATTGCACAGGATCATCTACAATGTTGTAGGTCATGGAAAGTTTATCTGCTGCTAAAAACCCGTAGTAACTACGTTCACCAGCAATTTTTTCATACAGCAGTTTTGCATCGGACTGCAAGCCCTTTCCCGCTAAAGCACGAGCCTTCCAATATTGCCATTGAGGTTCCGCTTTTTCTTCTTCAGTCAACATCGCTATACCACGCAAGACTAATTCCCAATCTAAACTGCGCAAAGCAGAGCGCGCACGCCACATACCGGTTGAAGGGTCCATCAGGTCTTTTGGCAGTTGGTACATCCAAGTAGTGGCACGCTCATCATGTTTATAAGCTGCACGCAGTGCGAAATTTCTTTCCACTTCATCATGCAAATCAGAACCAAAGGCATAGTTTTCATGAATATCTAACCAAAAATTATGAGCTGCTGTTAAATCCTTCCTAGCTAAACGCTTCAGTCCATGGCTAATAATTTGTCTATTAATATGAGCATCTTTCGATAAAGCTTTATTGCGAAGTTTGGCTTTTGGATTGCTATGCACGTCTAGCCAAAGCTTTGCTTGCTTTTGATCACTAGCGGGTAACTTTTTAGCCAGATATTTTGCTAAACCTTGGCGATTTTTATCCATTGCCAAAGAGAACCTTTCCCAGATCTCCTCCTTAGTTAGATATCCTTGGTCTTCATACCATTTGAATAGTGGGTCACATTGTTTCGGTTGTGATTTACCGACTAACCATAGATCGCGAACTTGCTTTAAATACTGATCCTTATTCTCTTCGAATTGGTTTACGCGAATTTTGGCGCGCAAAAAATAACATTGCAGATCAGCAGACTGTTCGTTTTGATAATATTTTAAAAAACTTTCCGTGCGCCCTTTTCTTTGTAAATGCGACATCCAGGCTAAACGCAATCTTGTAGCTAAAGGTCCATCATTATATTTAGCAAGAAACTCATCTACTTCTTCGTCACTTAGTTTTGAAACGCGCATGCGCATTTCGTTATAAACCAAATATTGATACAGAGGATATTCAGTTAACTGAGTAAGATATTTATTATATTGATTGATCTGTTTTTTAGTGAGTGCTGTTCGTGCTTTTTTGTAAACATCACGCTCATGTTGCCATTCAGAACTAGCATGAACCGTTGCAACAGATAAACAGAATAGTAGAACGCCGCTCAGTAAATGAGTTAACGAAAAGTAATTAAGATAAGAACTGGATTTAAGAAAAATTCTGCACAGCGTTAGTATGTGCCGCGCAGAATTTTCACAAGAGAGATTAAAACGAAGTGGCTTCCTTGAAGGACTCGTTGAGTTGTTCTTCAGTTTTATTTGAGACAATTTTTGAACTTTCCAGATCAGATTTTTCAACAAGACCACTACCGTCATGAATTTTCATGGTGCCGTCAATCATTGCACCTTGAGCAACTGATACACTGGTGCCGCTCACATTGCCAAAGATTCTAGCACTTCCTGTAATTTCTAGCTTGCCTCGTGCAAATACATCGCCTTTTACCGTTCCGCCAATAATTACATCATCAGTATGTATATTGCCTTCCCACACAGCCGTAGATACAAGCTCTACTAAGCCGTCGATTTCGCCATTTCCTTTGACATTGCCACTGATAACAATCGAACCAGTGCCTTTCACATCGCCATTAATTACAAAATCTTTGCCGAGTATGGTGGCTGGCGTCGAAACCTTATCACGTAATTTTCGCATACCCATATGGTGCCTCCACGCATATATAAGTGTTTAGATAGTATACCTATGCTAGCCATTGCCGGCGCAATGAATGACTACGGCCCGACTGATGAGTAAATTTATGCTATGAAATGCCGATTTACATAGAATTAGCAAAGTATGGATACAATTAAAACTTTTCTCGAGGCGCTATTTAACTCCCCTCATTATTCATATGGATGGATAGTATTGGCTGCATTAGCCGTTTTACCAGCTATTGTTAGCGCCAACCTTATACAACATGACCTATCCATGCTAATCAGTGGAAAATCCAAGTTCAACCAATTAGCAAAGCCATTGCTATTCAATATTTCGATATTACTTGTATGTATATGTGTAATGGCATATGCGTTTTACTTATATATTTGGATATAAGCGCTATGATTTTTGAATTACTTTGAAGACAGTGGTTTGTTGGTTTTTTTCATCAGCCAACTTACTTTCTTGAATTGTAGAATAATGACTAATTTCAACATTAGCCTCAATCTTTGAGGCCACAATTGATGAATATGTAGTTAACTTACCCAAATTTTCTAGCCTCATATGCAACTCAGTTTTTTGCCAAGTAGCTGGCATCACATCATGTACAATTAACAATCCACTAGCATTAAGATTATCCCAAGCCTTATCAATTAGCGCCTCTTGCTGCATTTGGTTTAGACCAGATAGTGAATGAACTAAACAAATTACATCAGATTTATTTTTAAATTCGATATTATCTGCTTCTCCCATTGTCACATCATGCCGATCTCCAGTATGTGGAGCAAAATAGCTAGCAAAGCTTTTCGCAACTGATTCTTCCGCTTTAGTAATGTGTACCGTGCTACCACACTCAACATTTATATAGCCACTTAAAAGCAAGTCTGTAACCAGCAAGCCATAATCATTGCTAATGCAGTTCACTCGCACAGCTGTTTTAACCCCAAAACTGTCTAATATAATTCGTTCTATGACTGAGCTGTGCGTGTAATTTGCCCAAACTCTTGTGGCAATTTCAGCAAATGCTCCAGCCAAGTCATCACGATTACCAGATTCTAATAATTTATCCAAAGCAAGGTTTGCACGCTGCTGATAAAACCATTGAACAGTACTTGGAATCGGATCTGGCCATTTACGGCCTACACTTAAAGACATCACGCCATCGTTTTCTGCGCGCACATTACTAAACCCTGTCCAACGCTGACGACTTAAGAAAATATTTTCTAAAAAACTACGCGACCAATAACCTTTTTCTTGCGCTTGCCCTTCAGGGTATACAGGCAGGATAATTGCGCCACCCGGCTTTACATTTTTTAATAGCTCTAATAAAAAAGACGCACCCCAATTACTCGCAAACAAAGGCACGCTGATACCGATATACACTCTATCTAAAAGATTGGGCAGCGTTGGGTAAAAGAAATTACCCACCTTGTCATCATCTAAACCCACACTTAAGTGAGCTGAAGTTGGTGTCATGCTGTATATATTGACATCAGGCCGAATCTGGTTATTTTTATCTCGCTCACCAGAAAAGTAGTACTCTAAATCTTCATTGATAAACTCATCAGATAAATGAAGTGCCACATCTGCCATTGCTAGTTTTCTTATAAATTTGTTGGAGACTATAATCGAGGATGAATTCTTCTCAAGCAGAGCTCTTGTTGCAAGATAATAAATCAAGACAGGCAATTACGAGTCTTAATGTGCCCTAAAATGAACTATCGAATCGTCAGCGTCAATCCTTGATGTTTTCGATATGAATTGTTTTTATTCAAGCGTTTTTGATGATGGCCAGAAGCATGCTTCGAATGCCTCCTATCTAACTTTTTACCGGCATAGCCGCCGTGTTTATTATAATGTTTATACTTATGCCTGTAGCCACGATAATAAACTGGGTAGTACACCGGTCTAGATCGGTATTCATCAGATTGATCAACATACACTACCTGTGGTTTAACAGGTCTTTGCGCCGCCTTTAGTTTGGCTTTTTCTAGTTGCAATTGTTTGCGCTCTAGACGCTCTTCTCTCATTCTCGCCCATTGATTAGAAATCGAATAATAATCATTATTGTTATTTGAATTACTGTGTGTATTCGATATATCAATTTGTTTAACAGGATTAGAAATGTCTTCAGGCAACTGATCTGAATAATGCGTAACGCCTTGTTCATCTACCCACTTATGAACAGAGTCTGCATAAACAGGTAACGTTATCGCAAATAACAATAACGTGATAAGTATTAGGGATATATACTTACTTATACACATAACAATAAGACTCTAACGCTTTGACTTGGTTCTGTCATGCAATAGCTTGTAAATCGGCTAATCTTCTATTTTTTGCCATCCACTTAATTCTTTAGGTGCAGGATGCTCTTCTAACAGATCCCAAGTGGTGTAGCCCGAATTCTGCTCATAGACAGCTTGTGCAGCTTCTTCAGGAGTTTTAAAGGTTAATGTGGGCATATTGTCCACCCATAAATCCCACAAACCTAGTGGCTCTTTTTGAATTTCAAATGTTGATACTTCTGTTTCTAATTTATACTTCATTAGTAAATTATAACTCAGAATATTTTAGGTTTTTCGTGACTACAGCAGACTTCTTTTTTCATGGATTATTCCCAGATCACATTGAAGCCAACGAAGGTGCTGGCAGGCAAATTTGCAAAGTGCTATTTGACGTAGATTTTGAAGGTGAGTTTTATTCACACTTACTAGCAGACCTTTGGCCGGTTGATGAGAAAGCATGGGAAGCCGACGGCAGACCTATCTATGAAGTACGCTATGATCTGCCGTTCAATTGTGATGAATTTTCTAAAGCGGTTGTACAGTATTATCAACAAGTCATGGGGCCACAATCTACAACCATCAGTCATAGCGGGCCTAAAGGCCCCATACCCAATCGCAATGTTTACCGTGTGCAGTGGTCAATATCGTTAGCTGCATCTAAAAAATAACTCAATTACCAGGACTAAATTTTTATGGCTGATAAAGCTACCGCACCTATTGCAAAAAAGAAAAAAACTGAAATCACTCAACATAGCTATATGCGTATTGATGACTATGCTTGGCTGAAAGATGATAACTGGCAACAAGTCATTCAAACACCAGAGGTGTTATCCAAAGATATTAGAAAATACCTTGAAGCAGAAAATGCATATTTAGAAGAATGCTTGAGTGACACTAAACCTTTACAAGAAATTCTTTTCAATGAACTGCGTGGGCGAATTAAAGAAGATGATAGCACTGTGCCAGAAAAAGACAGTGATTATTTTTACTATGATCGTTATGAAGAAAATCAACAATATCCTATCTATTGTCGTTACCACAAAGATTTTCCTGATCAAGAAGAAATCTTATTAAATACAAATCTTGCTGCAAATAACTATAAATATTTCGATATAGGAGACGCAGGCCATAGTCCTAACCATAAGTACTTTGCTTATAGTGCAGACACTAAAGGCTCGGAATTTTATACGCTTTATATAATTGAGTTAGCAACGGGCAAGTTACTAAAAGATGAAATAAGTAATATTCAAAGTGTTTTCGTTTGGGCGAATGATAGTCGCACACTCTTCTATACCACGCTAGATGATAATCATCGCCCCGACAAAGTGTTTCGGCATATCTTAGGAGAAGAAATCTCTAACGATAAAATAGTATACCAAGAGCAAGATCCTGGCTTTTTTGTTTCACTCGATATCACTGAATCTAATAATTATATTTTAATTTCGGCACACGACCATGTAACCAGTGAAATTTATACCATCGATGCACATCATCCCAAACAAGCAGCGCAATGCTTTTCAAAACGGCAAACAGGTGTCGAATATGAAGTTTCAGAACGTAATGGAATTTTTTATATCGTTACTAATAAAGATGGCGCTGAAGACTACAAGATAATGCAAGCTTATATAAAGCAATCTGAACAATCACATTGGCAAGATGCATTCACTCCACCCAAGGGCACCTTATTAAGAGGCATATATGTATTTAAAGATTTTTTAATTCGCTCGGAACGAATTAATGGCCTGCCACGAATTGTAGTGGTCGCTTTTGAAAATGATAAGTTTGGAAAAGAACATAGTATTGAATTTAATGAAGAAGCTTACGAGTTGAATATCATGGGAGGCTATGAGTTCGATACTCATATGCTGCGGTTCTCATACACCTCAATGACCACACCGACACAAATTTTTGACTACGAGATGTCGACACGTGAGCGCAAGCTTATGAAACAGCAAGAAGTTCCTAGCGGACATCAAGTAGATGAATACACAACTCGCAGATTATTTGCCACGGCAGCAGACGACGAAAGCATTCCCATTTCATTACTATATAAAAACACGACAGCTTTAGATGGCAGCGCGCCTATGCTGTTGTATGCATATGGCTCATACGGAAGCACTATGCCTGCAAGTTTTTCAACTAACCGCTTTAGCTTAGTTGATCGCGGATTTATATATGCGATAGCCCATGTGCGTGGCGGCATGGAAAAAGGCTATGCCTGGTATAAGGACGGCAAGCTGGAAAATAAAACCAATACTTTCAGCGATTACATCTCTTGCGCAAAATATCTAATTACAGAAAACTATACTTGTAAAGGTCAAATAGCTGCGCATGGAGGATCTGCTGGAGGCATGTTAGTAGGTGCTGTTCTCAATATGCAGCCCGAACTATTTCATGCTGCAATCGCTGATGTGCCTTTCGTTGATGTCCTCAATACTATGAGTGACGCCAACTTGCCCCTCACCCCACCAGAATGGCCCGAATGGGGCAACCCGATTAAAAATGAATCAGATTATCTAAACATTTCACAGTATTCACCCTACGAAAATATCACACAGCAGGATTATCCACATATATTGGTAACCGCTGGACTAACCGACCCGCGTGTAACCTACTGGGAGCCCACAAAATGGGTCGCTAAACTACGTTCCCTAAAAACAGATAATAATACCTTAGTATTAAAAATGAATATGGGTGCTGGACATGCAGGTGCCTCCGGACGTTTCGACTATCTTAAAGAGATTGCACTAATGTATGCCTTCCTACTAAAAGTCTTCGACATGACATGCTAAGAGGTTTTATAGTATCTTTATGTAAAATAATGATAAAACGCCAAATGAATGGCGTTATTGAAAACGTAGAGTCTACATCTCGCCTTAAAAATTAATGGAAATATAAGATGGTTGCTGAAAATCTCATACGCCGCGATAACGATTCCGATTACATCATCGCGTGGAAACTGAAATACGACTTTGAAACCGGTAAAATGAAAGACAACACCATGACCTACGGTGAAGCTAGAAAAAAATGCGAGGAGCTAAACGCTGGCAACCCTGAAAAAACATTTTGGCCTGAAAAAGTTAAACCTGCACCAGAGTGGCATATTCTATACGAGTAAATCTTGGGTATAGGTTGTATCCATACAACTAAGGCGAAAGCCGTTCAATTTTCCACTCATCGGAATCCGTTTTAGCATACCGCAATCTATCGTGTAAGCGATTCGGCCTACCCTGCCAAAATTCAAATTGCTCGGGTATCACACGGTACCCACCCCAATGCTCAGGACATGGAATTTCCTGTCCCTCAAATTGTGATTCTATTTTCTTATATTCTTCTTCTAGCATTACGTGGTTTTTAATTACCCGGCTTTGCTGAGAGGCAACAGCGCCTATCTGACTCCCTCTAGGTCGAGAATGAAAATATTTTACCGTTTCTTCTCGTGAAACTTTTTCTACTGCACCATTAACTCGCACTTGTCGATGCAACTTATCCCACCAAACATTAAGTGCTGCTTTATTAATACTCGCCAAATCATTTGCTTTATTACTTTGGTAATTAGTAAAAAACACAAAGCCTTTCTCATCAAATCCTTTTAATAGCACCATGCGTGATGAGATATCTCCATCTTTATTTACCGTAGCGACATTCATTGCATTTGGTTCAACAAAGTCTGCAGCTAATGCTTCATCCATCCAAAGCTGAAATTGTTTGAAAGGATCCTTATTGACATTATCTTCTTCAAGGGTACGCGTCTCATAGTTTTGACGCAAATCTTTAATGTTTATATCTTGGCTCATAATTTATCCAAGGACACACCCGTTCCACCCAAACCACAATAGCCACCCGGATTCTTTGCTAAATATTGCTGATGATAATCTTCAGCATAATAAAACTCCGGCGCTTCTATAATTTCAGTTGTAATCACTCCATGTCCCTTCGCAGACAAAGCTTGCTGATATTCTTGTTTGCTTCGCTCTGCTATTTCTTTCTGCTCTTCGCTATAGGTATAAATACCAGAACGATATTGTGTCCCCATATCATTGCCCTGCTGCATACCTTGTGTAGGGTTATGTGATTCCCAAAACAGTTTCAATAGATTCTCATAACTCATAAATTTTGGATTAAACACTACACGAACCATTTCATTATGGCCTGTTAATCCCGTACATACTTCTTCATAAGTGGCATTTCGAGTAAAGCCACCTGCATAGCCTACTGCAGTAGAGTACACACCTTTCAGTTCCCAAAACTTGCGTTCGGCTCCCCAAAAACAACCCATACCAAACATAGCCATTTCTAACCCTTCAGGGAATGGTGGCACGATTAAATTTTCATTTACGTAATGCAACTTGCTTACCTGCATGGCTTCTGTTCGGCCAGGCAACGCATCTTGTGGTGAAGGCATTAAGGTCTTTTTGTTTGCAAACAACATATTTCAATTCAATAGCTTAATTGATTTCTTATAAATTACTAAGGCTAGTTTACACCAACATGTCTACCAAGTTTAAACCTATACGATATTGATGCTACCAAATACATTTTTATATGGATTAACAAGGGAGGACAATTATGTTTTATTTAAATCGAAAAAGCATGCTGCCACATAAAATGTGTACAGGACTTTTCGCTATATTAATGGCACTACCTTTCACATCTCATGCCGATGAGACGGAAACTGACGAAACACGCGCTGATAAAGTATTCGAGTATTTCGATAAAGACGGTGATGGTGTGCTCAATAACAGCGAGAAAGCCACGGCTAAATGTGCACACAATGTTATTGATCATGACGACGACGGTAAAATCAACCGCGCCGAGTTCCGAAGTGCCAGACGTGTGCACAATGCTGCAGACTACAATGATGATGGTGAAATAGGACCACGTGAAGCTAATCGTGCAAAACGTTTTCACGAAGCCGCGGATTACAATGACGATGGCAAAGTCTCACGTAAAGAATATAAACGGGCTGGGAAGGTTCATAATGCTGTGGACAAAAATGACGATGGGAAAATCGGTCCAAGAGAATATAAACACGCCAAGAAAAAACACGATCGCATTGATGTGAACGATGATGGCAAAATAAATAAAATAGAGTACAAACACGCCAAGCAGCACAAAAACATCACGACAAACATCACTAAAAGCATATATCAAGGGCGGCATCTGCCGTCCTTCGCTTGCTCAATCAAAATTCAGAAGATCAAGCACCTCATTTAATACATCATCCCCAGTCTCGCCCATAGCATCCGCCTTCTGCTGCAACGCTGCAGCTTCTTTAAGCTTTTGCTCAATGTATTTTTTATTAATGGCTTTTATAATTTCTTTAATTTGATCTAGTTCGTTCTGAATATGAGTGATATCTCTCACCCATGTTTCAATATACAAACAATCCTCAGGACTAATTTTTGCATTCAACGCATGTTTAGAAAAAGCTAAATTAAAATCTGCGCACCAATCACGTGGCACTTTTTGGCTTAGTTCGTAAATAATATCAATATACTTTTTATTTTTTAAACTAGGCCGACGGTTTGCGTCTAAGCCTTTTATTTTAATGTTTTCTATACCGCTCACAAAAATTTCCTATTGCATCTTTTAGAAGAGATTATAGATGATTGCTGGAATAAACCGAAAGACGAAACCCTAGAAAAGTGCCCTAATCAGATTTGACCATACGCTTATATTGGTAATTTAGCGAACCCATGTGGATGACGTGCAGGATGCACAAGTATCGCGGTAAATTTGCGCCTACAATTTCTGCACTTCCACCATCCATGGCGGTTGTAAGCGGACATAATGCAATCTTGAATTAAATTTCCAACCCCGCCCCTCTATTATGAACCAAGGGTTAACAATCCATCGTTCTAAAAGTTAAATTTACCCTAGGTTTGCTTACTGTTTTTGTTGGCGGCAAACAATGAAGCCAATGCGTTTGAGTTGCACCTCTCATGACAAGCAAGCTGCCGTGATGCAAGGTTAATGCTTGTGTTTCTTTGGTCTTTTTATGCTTAAAGGAGAATTTTCGTTCTGCTCCCAGGCTTAGCGAACCAATAGCTCCATTCTTTTTCAGTTCTTTTTCGGCATCGCTGTGCCAAGCCATTCCTTCAGACCCATCATGATATAAATTTAGCAAGCAAGAGTTAAATGCTTCGCCAGTTCTTTTCTCTACTACTTCTTTTAGCTCTAACAACTCTTCAACCCAAGGCAATGCTTGCTTAGTATGATTAGAGTATGTGTATTTGAAAGGCTTATCTGCATACCATGCCACTTTTCGTTTGGTTATTTTTCGTTTGCCGAATATAACTGCTTCATCATTTTTCCACTTAATTATATTAAGCAATATATTAAAATAATGGTTTGCTAGTTTTAAAGAAAGCGCTTCCTCATAATAATTAACAACACCATCCTTACGAAGTATATTTTCTGATGGGTCTATTAGAGTGCTAAACAAGTCCATATTAGCTTTTTATCTATTCTTTCTAATAACATGTAATTATTAGCAAGGTCTTCTTGTATAAACCCATCTATCTTCATTTTCTCTATAGTAACCATAAATTAATTCTTTCTCAGAAAACCCCATCTTTTCAGCTAAGCATTGCATAGTATTATTATTAGTATCGGTTGTTAAGTGCGCTGCAATACGGTGCTCATCAAATTTGTCACATAATTTATTCATCAATTTTTTGCCAATCCCAACCCCCCGATAATCTGCAGCAATTAAAATTTTATGTATAAAGTGAATATTGGGTGCAGTGGAGGGAAAGGAAAGAGCAGCACCAATAATTTTTTTATTTTCAGCCGCAACACATACATACGCATGCTCAATCCAATGCCGCCATACATGCTCACCATCAGGAATGAACTCTGAGTTTCGATTATGCTTCCAAGAGACTCTATCCAGTTCAGCTATTGCAAGGAAATCATCTATAGAAGCCCATCTTATTAAAACTTCTGACATTTTAACCTGCTCGCATCATCCGTGATGCTCCTCTTATTCGTATACCCTTGTACTCACTTCAAGCACAAGTTGCTTATATAAACTCGATTCACGCTTAAAAAAACCTTCTGTATGGTACGAATCTTCTAATTTATACAACTCATAATCTAAATGATGGCATACCTCGTGAAACAAAGTGCGCATATAAGTTTTAAATGCCACAACTTGCTTACGTTTAGCAGTTAGCATCCATACCGAAATTTCTGCAACTTTTGTTTTTTTCGATATAGGTTCATACAAGCCATGCAACTCGCCATAATTATTATGCGGCCTACTGGTAAGCACCTTAACTTTAATCGGAGAAATCATTAATTGTTGAGTAAGCTGATTCACAAGTGCTTGACTAGCCTGTAGCACATATGCTTTCTCTTTTGATTTGAGCGCTGATTGCACACCACGCACAAACGGCAATAACTCGCCTGAATTTTTTAGACTTACATTAGAAATTTTATCACTGGCGCGATAGATTTTTTTATCTTTGGCGGGAAGTCTTTTGTAATAAGAATATGGCATCGCTAAACTGTTGGCTACGAAGCCAACAGTTTAGCGTTTTATTATTTCTGAAACTATAAAGTTTTAATATTGATTAAAACTTAGGTTTCCTAAATCTAATGTAAACTTGATGTCACTAGCTGCAACTGAGATAGAATAGTCTTCTAATCTCACCAAACCTCGCTCAGTACGATATGCACCATAGCCACGTAACATACCTGCCAAGACAAATTCACCATGCTCACAACTAAGAAGGCCACCACCTGATTCGCCAGAGTCTATGCCCGCGCTTGTGTGAATAGCTTCTGCTTTTTTTGATACGAAATTACCAGAACTCGTGTGCAGATCCTGTGCACGGGGATATCCTGCCGCCCACACCTCTTGGCTTTCATACAAGTCATACTTACTTAATGGAATTGGATAAAGATTATCAGTCCTGACTGAAAGTAAAGCGATATCGGCTTCTTTGTCTACTAACAGTACTGATGCCAAATACAGTGCATCATTTATTTCTACAGCTGTATCATAATAGTCTTCTAAAACATGCGCGGCGGTAATTACTAAGTTATTTGAAACCACTACACCGCTTGCATGGCTGTTCTCACCACTTTCGATAGGAACAATTGAATCTAGAATTTGATTATTAGGCCAATGACAAGTGGGATCTGCAGCGTTACCTACCGAAGTAAGTAAATAGAAAAGAACAATTTTACTAAGGTGCTTCATCTTACGCTCCTTATAATGATGCAAGCATTGCTTGTGATTATTGTCTACTAATATTTTATCTACATATATAGACTATTCTTAAAAGCAATTCATGCATACGTATCACCCTTTCTGCTAAACGGCGTATATATTTAAATCTCAAGGACTCAGAAATATAGAACTTTGACCGTGTTCACACTATTAATTTTATGGCTACTAATTAATGAATTTTATAATCCTTTATACTAATCCTCTTTATCCGGCTCTATAAAACACCAACCCACATCAGGAAGTTGCTCTTTAAGTTTTTTTTCTAACACATTTATTTTTTTAATTGATTCTTCTATAGTCATTGCATCTGGTAATTTAATTTTTGCTGCCAACATTATTTTCGATCCAAATTGGATTGTAATAACATTAAACAAGCGTTCAATATTTTCATCTTGTTGGATAACTTGATTTATTTTTTCTCTAATTTCTAGTTCAGCCGAAGTACCAACAATTAGTGCCTTAATACGCCAAGCTACAAATATAGAAACAATAATTAGAACTACACCAATACAAATTGAACCAATCGCATCATAAATAGGATTATTTGTTATAACACTAATACCTACAAAGACAAATGCGATTATCAATCCCAAAATGGCTGCACTGTCTTCACCAAATACAACTACCAACTCTGCATTCCGTGTGTGCTTTATCCAGCTATTAAATGCCTTTTCACCCCTAACCTCATTGATCGCACTTAAGCAGCCTAAAAGGCTGATAATTTCTATGATAATGGCCACACCCAAAACAAGTAATCCAATCCATGCCTGATTAAGTGCTTCAGGATGTTGCAGCTTATGCCAACCTTCATAGATGGAAAACAGCCCACCCATAGTGAACAACAGCACTGCAACTACAAAACTCCAGAAGTAGCTATTTTTACCATAGCCAAGTGGATGTTTTTCATCTGGTTGTTTCTGAGATTGCTTTAAACCAAAGTAGAGTAATACCTGGTTACCAGTGTCTGCGTATGAGTGTATCGCTTCAGCCAACATACTGCCTGAATGAGTGTACATTGCTGCTGCCGTTTTCATTAATGCAATTGCGAGATTAGCACCAAACGCAAAGAAGATAGCTTTTAATGAAGAAGAATGCCCGGAAGCGCTCATATAATTTTATTCAGTTAGCTATTACAGTAACCTGCAGGTATCACAAATTCTGCTAGCATGGCATTATCATTGTTCATATAGCGGTATGACAGTGATACATTGCTATTAATATAACGTCTCGTATTCTTATTTATACAAGCACTGTTTTTTACAGCACTTTCTACTTGTTGGGCAAAATCATCATCTTTAACACTAATCCCTGACTCTTGGGTTGAATCATCCTCAACAACAAAAGAATATATAATTTCCATCTCTCCTGCTTCAACATTCATAAGCTCGGTATAAGCATCTACTCTAATAGGTAGCTGATTTTGCAAAGATTGGATTTCTTGTTTCAATGCATCATGAGTAATTTCTGGCTGCTTTTTTAACATTAACACAATGGTTATTCCTGTTATAAAAATCGTTGCTAACAATAAAAATATTCGCATTCTTCTGCTAAGCGATTGTTGATCATTAAATACAGGCCCCATACTACTACTACATTAACGCCTAAATCTCCAAGACTCTGCCTCAATAAATATTCGTTTTACTTCCTTAAATTTTTGCTTTATTTCTTTATCAATTTTAGCAATCACGTCTTCTATTTGCTCAGTACGTATTTCATCATTAAATTCGACACTAAGATTTACCAATATGTACTCTGGCCCCATATGCATAGTTAAGACTTCATTTACTTTCTCAACTCCGCGATATTTATGTACAGTTCTGCGTATGCCATCAACTACAGAATCTCTGGCACTTTCACCAATCAATAATCCTTTGGTTTCATAAGCCAATACCCCAGCAGTGAGGGCAAGTATTAAGCCAATGACAATAGAACTAGCCCCGTCAAAATATAGAATTCCGGTTGTAGTTGCCAAATAAATACCAATAAATGCGACGATCAAACCTAACATTGCTGCTGAATCTTCAAACAACACTACAAAAATAGTTGGATCCTTACCTTTCTTTATCGCCTCAATGTAACCTTGTTTACCTTTTAATTTTTTGAACTCTTTAAATGCAATATAAAGCGGAACACTTTCAAAAATCATAGCTAAACCTAATACGACATAATTAATGATTGGCGATTTAATTACACGCGGATGAATCAAGTGTTCAATCCCGTGATATATCGAAATACCAGCGCCTACAGCAAAAACCATAATGGCTACAACAAAACTCCAAAAATAAATCTCTTTGCCGTGTCCGAAAGGGAATTTTTCGCTTGCAGGTCGTTTTGCACGTTTAAGTCCTAATAAAAGTAAGATCTGATTTCCGGTATCCACCAAAGAGTGGATGCCTTCAGATAGCATTGCAGAACTGCCCGTGATCATAGCTGCAATAAACTTGGTTATCGCAATTAACGAATTGCCAATCAATGCAGCATAAATTACTGTTTTGGTATTTCCCGCCATATTTTATTTATTAATTATTCGGTTAATTCTGAGTGAAGTAAATGTACTCTCAAGAAAGAACGCTAAACTTTTTGATAGATGTCAGCACCAGTTTCTTTAAACTCTTTTGATTTTTCTTCCATGCCTTTCTCAATAGCAACAGGTATCGCTTTTATTCCTTGACTTGCAGCATACTCTCGCACATCTTGGGTAATTTTCATTGAACAAAAATGTGGCCCGCACATTGAACAAAAATGCGCCACTTTGGCAGAATCTTTAGGTAAAGTTTCATCGTGCAACTCCCGCGCATGGTCTGGGTCCAAACTTAAATTGAATTGATCTTCCCAACGAAATTCAAAGCGTGCTTTGGAAAGTGCGTTGTCTCTAATTTGTGCACCTGGATGCCCTTTTGCTAAATCTGCAGCATGCGCAGCTATTTTGTATGTGATAACGCCATCACGCACATCCTGCTTGTTTGGCAAGCCTAAGTGTTCTTTAGGTGTGACGTAACAAAGCATAGCCGTACCATACCAACCTATATTCGCTGCACCAATTGCTGAAGTTATATGATCATATCCAGGTGCGATATCAGTTATCAATGGGCCAAGTGTGTAGAAAGGCGCCTCAAAGCAATCTTCTAATTCTTTATCAACATTTTCTTTGATCATTTGCAAAGGTATATGACCTGGCCCTTCAATCATCACTTGCACATCATGCTCCCAAGCAATCTTAGTAAGCTCTCCTAAGGTTTCTAACTCTGCAAATTGCGCCTCATCATTAGCATCAGCAATAGAGCCTGGACGCAGGCCGTCACCCAATGAAAATGCAACATCATAGGCCTGCATGATTTCACAAATGTCACTGAAATGTGTGTAAAGAAAATTTTCCTCATGATGCGCCAAACACCACTTCGCCATTATTGATCCACCTCGAGACACGATGCCTGTTACGCGGTCTGCCGTCATCGGCACATACGCTAAACGCACACCCGCATGAATCGTAAAGTAGTCCACACCTTGTTCGGCTTGCTCAATTAAAGTGTCTTTAAAAATTTCCCAAGTTAGGTCTTCCGCTTTACCATTTACTTTTTCTAAAGCTTGGTAGATGGGCACAGTGCCAATCGGCACAGGAGAGTTACGGATAATCCATTCACGGGTTTCATGAATATGTTTGCCGGTTGATAAATCCATTACGGTGTCACCACCCCAACGTACTGCCCAGACCATTTTCTCTACTTCTTCTTCAATTGAAGAAGTCACAGCTGAATTTCCTAAATTAGTATTTATTTTAACTAAGAAATTTCTACCGATAATCATCGGCTCTGATTCTGGATGGTTAATATTATTAGGAATAATGGCACGACCACTGGCCACTTCATCACGCACAAACTCAGGTGTAATTTGTTCAGGAATGTTTGCACCAAAATTCACACCCGCATGTTGTTTTAATAATTTTTTATAACGCGGATCTTTTCGATGCTCTTGTAAACGCATATCTTCACGAATAGCAATATATTCCATTTCAGGTGTGATAATACCTTGCTTGGCATAGTGCATTTGCGTGACATTACTTCCTGGCTTAGCGCGTCGTGGAGCGTGATAATGTGCGAATCGCAAATGCGCAGTTTTTGGGTCTTCTTGTCTTGCTGTACCGAATTTAGAAGACGGGCCTAATAAAATCTCCGTATCAGTGCGTTCTTCAATCCAATTACTACGTAAAGACGGCAATCCTTGTAGCAAGTCAATTTTTACATCTGGTTCAGTATAAGGACCTGATGTGTCATAAATTGTTATTGGGGGATTTTCTTCTTCGCCAAAACTTGCAGAGGTGCTCGCACATGTAACTTCGCGCATACCTACCTTAAGATCTTCACGGGACCCTTGTACGAAAATCTTCTTTGAACCAGAAAAAGCTTGTGTAAACTCTTCTGATAATTGTGCTGTTTTACTTTGAATGCTTTCTGCATTTGCGCTCATCAATAGTGACCTCTTGTATGGCGGAGCGCTTTGCTAGTCTAAGCTGCAGCTTCCCTCCGCCAGCATTATCTGGTTCAGGTTCTAAGGGTAATTCTCAGCCCACCTAACACTGGTACTCTATGCAAGCCTTGTGCAATGGGCTCCCCTAGCTTCAGAGACGTAATTTTAATTGAATCAAGGCTGTATTGATATGTTTAAGCAGCTTAATTAGCAGAATATCTTGCTCAGACAATGAACACACCGTACTCTTTTGTATAATCTTGAATTACAGAACTGATATATGACTTTTAAGGTTGCCATTGTCGGACCTGGCCGTAGTAAACAAGGCACAGGACCATTCATTGCGCGGAGTTTTAAAAAACTCGGATGTGATGTACAAGCAGTAGTAAGTAGCTCACTAGAATCTGCTAATAAAGCAGTTACTGATTTAAAAAATGAGTATGCAATCAATTGTTATGCTTATGAAAATCTTGAAACACTATTGCAAAATCATTCGATCGATATAGTCGCGATTAGCAGCCCCGTTTATTCTCACCAACTACATCTAAGCACCGCTATTCAGGCAGGTTGTCATGTATTTTGTGAAAAACCCCTTTGGTGGTCTAGTTCGGAAATTATTACAGAAAGTGATGTGCAAACCATTACAAACAAAACTACAGAATTAGTTCAATTATGTAGTACCAATAATGTGTTACTGCAATTGAATACACAATGGCCATACACGCTACCTATATATTTTAAGTTATACCCACAGCTCAAAGATCAACAGGCTATCGAATCTTTTTCGATGTGGCTAGCACCACAAAGCCAGGGCAGCTCCATGATCATTGATTCCATCTCACATTTAATGAGCATGCTGTATTCCTTGGTCGGTAATGGAAAAATCAACAATATTGAATCTAATTACCATACAGCGGATGAGCACCAAGACTTGCAGATTGAATTCGATTATTTACATGCATTAGGGGATACACGAGTTGTAATCACACTTTCTTCTAGTGATGTCTTCCCTAAACCAGCAGCTTATGCAATTAACGGCCTACGTGCGGATAGACATGTTGAACTTCCTAATTACCTGATATCATTACGCTCGTCTAAAGATCAATTACCTGTGAAAGATCCACTTGTATGCTCTATTAAGAACTTTATAAGCACTATTCACTCTAAAACTTCATCCGATGAAGTTGCATTGATTGATGGTATGACCCATCTTGCGCAAATTTATCAAGCAGTAACCCAACATTAGAATTAAATTGGAATAATGGAAAAAATACATACTGAAAGCGGCGAAGTGTTAATGACACTTTCCCCCCTCATTGATTTCACAAAGCATAACTTTGAGGTAAAACTAGATTCTATGCCTTTGCATGTGAAAACGGTTTCACACGAGGTAATTAAGCAAACTGAGCTATCACCTATTCATGACTTCATGGGCAAACTACGTCAACCAGAAGTACTTGGTAAATTAAAAGAGTATGTAGCCTGGCAAGTGCAGTGGCGAGAAGGCTATGCGAACAACTCTATGACACTTGACGAAGCCTTAGAAATGGCACCAATCAGTGCACCGATCTCAATTAATTTAGATGTCACCACTGCCTGTAATTACAAATGTGATCATTGCGTAGACATGGATATACTAAATAAAAACATTAATTACGAGCATGAGAATCTAAAAAACTCACTGACTTATCTAGCAGAAAAAGGTCTTCGTTCAGTAATTATCATTGGTGGTGGAGAACCTACGGCTTATAAAGGTTTTGAAGATATTGTTCGCCACTTAAAAGCGATGGATATACAAATAGGCGTAGTAACTAATGGCAGCATGATGAAAAAAGTGGAATCAGTAGCAGAAGTGCTAGATGAACGTGATTGGGTACGCCTATCTTTAGACTCTGGAACCAATGAAACTTTTCGCGCAATGCATAAGCCTGGTAGCAAGAAAGTTACCCTAGAATGGATTTGCAGCCACATACCTGACATCAAAAAGGTTAATCCAAAATTTAAAATAGGTTTTAGTTTCATTATTGTTTGGAAAGATTGCGAAACCAACGATACTAAAATAATTGAAAACGTTGATGAGATGCTAACCGCTGCCAAAATGGCGAAAGATCATCAATTCGATTACATTTCTTTCAAGCCTTTCTTAACACGGGCTGAAGCCAATAATGCAGAAGTTATCGGCATTGACAAAGAACAAGCGTATGTAGAGTCGATAATGAAAAAAATACGTGCCTCAGTTACAGAGTCTATGCAATTAGAAGACGATAACTTTGCTGTGATTGAAAGCACTAACTTGCGTGTATTAGAAAATGGCACTTACATGAACTACACCGAGCAACCGCATAACTGTCATATGCAGTATTTTAGGCAAGTGTTAAGTCCTCTTGGTGTATTCAACTGCCCGGTCTACCGCCATGTGCCACAGGCTTTATTAGGTGAGAAACATGCTTACGATACTCAAGCTGGTGTTATTGCAACACAGAAAAATACATTGCGATTAATTGAAGCATTTGATGCTACAGAAGAATGCAAAGATGTAACTTGTTTATATAATCACGCAAACTGGTTTATTGAGGATCTAGTCAATCATCCTGAAAAATTAGACTCATTAGACTCAAGTTTCGATCGCGGCGACTTTTTTCTCTAATAATCTCTGTGCACTTTCGTAGACTTTATCTACTTCAATATTATTCAAGCAGTTATAATGCCCGTAAGGGCATTGTTTCTTCCAACACGGACTACATTCCAAACCCAAGTACTGAATTTCTTTTTTATCCGTTAATGGTGGTGTGTACTTTGGCGTTATTGCACCGTATATAGCTACTACAGGCCTACCTACCGCCGCTGCAATATGCATCAATCCCGAATCATTAGTGATTGCAACCTTTACTAAAGAAAGTAGATCAACCACCTCTTCCAAACTCGTTTGTCCGCAAAAATTAAGCGCATCACCATTTGATGCTTGTGCGATTTCCTCACCTACGGATTTGTCTTTTGGAGAACCAAAAACATATACGTTATAACCTTGTTGTTTAAATCGGATGGCAAGTTCACCAAAATATTTTCCTGGCCACTGTTTAGACGGACCAAACTCAGCACCTGGCATGAATGCTACCGCATGTGTTGATTCATCAATACCTAACTTTTTTGCAGCTTGATGGCGCTTTTCTTCGTCAACGTTAAGTTGTGGATAATAAATCTGTGGCGCTTGTTTAAGATGGCCGGGCTCAGCCCCTAACTGTAGATATTTTTCTACTGCTTTGTAAGTCAGCTCAGTATCTAGTTCGCGCATATCATTTACAATTCCGTAACGCATTTCTCCTCGATAGGCGATGCGATTAGAAATTTTAGCAAAATATGGAATTAACGCCGACTTAAAGGTGCGCGGCAAAATAATCGCCTTATCATATTCTCCGCGCAGGCTTTTACCCACACGATAACGCTCAACAAGCTGCAGCTTACCGTGCTGGAGATTCACTTCTATCACCTGACGAACTTCTGGCATGCGCGAAAGCACAGGCGAAGACCATGCTGGGGCTACTACATCAATAGTATTACTTGGATTCTGGCGCTTCAGTGCGATAAACAAACTCTGCACCATCACCATATCACCAACCCACGCTGGCCCAATTATAAGTATCTTATCTGTACTCAAGAGCAGTGACTGACCATAGTTAATTTATTAATAATTAAGCTTGGAATTATTCTGATATTATGACGTGGGTATAGCGTAAAGCACACTAATAAACCAGACAAACCCACTGGGTATAAAAACATATGGATATAGAGCAAGCAAGATTCAATATGATCGAGCAACAAATACGTCCCTGGGATGTATTGGATGTTGACGTTTTAAAAGTTATCGAAGACACACCACGAGAATTCTACGTTCCTACTCAACATCAAAAACTAGCCTTTTCAGATCTTGAGATACCACTCGATCACGATCAATTTATGATGTCACCTAAATTAGAAGCACGGATGCTGCAAGCGCTGCAAATTCAAGTCGATGATAAAGTTTTAGAAATTGGCACTGGATCTGGATTTGTTACCGCATGTCTAGCCAAGCTTGGCAAACACGTAGACACCATAGAGTATTATTCAGACCTAAGTACTCATGCACAGACAACTTTACAAAAACAGCAAATAAGAAATATTAGCTTTAAGGTTGGCGACGTACTGGATAAAAGTTTTTTTAGTAATCAAATTAATAAACAATATGATGTCATCGCTATAACTGCTTCAATGCCGGTTTACAGTGATATATTTGAAGACTTTTTGAAAGAGAATGGACGCTTATTTGTAGTGGCTGGAAAAGCACCTGTGATGCATGCAAGACTTATTACACGCATTGATAACTACGGCTTTACTACTACAAACTTATTTGAAACAGATTTACAGCCTTTGATTGGCATGCATGCGCCCCAGGTATTTGAACTCTAATGTTTAAGGAGTTTAGCCCTAAACAGCTAAAAGACCATCTTGATCAAACTACCCAAAAGCCTATCTTATTAGATGTAAGAGAGCCTTGGGAGTATGAACGTTGTCATATAGCAGAATCAAAACTTGTCCCTATGAGAGAAATACCGAATGCATTACAAGATATTGACCCAGATAAAGAAGTTGTTGTGATATGCCATCATGGAATACGCAGTCGTGCGGTAGCGAATTATTTAGCTCAAAATGATTATTCCAAAGTAATCAATCTTTCTACAGGTATTGATGGTTGGGCGAGAGATATTGATACTTCTATGCCCATCTACTGATGAATTGCTACCGATCATTCAATATTCACTTAATACATTAATAAATTTACAGATACATAGACATGAAATTTTCAAGTAAAAATTTTCTCTACCTAGTTAATATATTCATGCTCACTTCAGCAACAATGCTGTCAGTCTCGATATCTAACACCGCACATGCGTTCAGCCTGATGGATGTATATATGCTTGCAAAGCAACAAGACACAGATATTCAAATAGCTGAATCTCGATATCAAGCAGAAGCACAGGCAAGTCCAATAGCTCGTGCGAATATCTTGCCTCAAGCAAGTTTAAGTGCAAACACAACAGATGTAAGCCAAGAAACTGATGGCACAACCTTTGGTGTTGCAGGTACAGATGTAGATTTTAATGACCATGGTTACACATTAAATATCACACAAGCACTTTATCACCACGATTATTATGTGCAATTACGGCAAGCTAAAAACTCTGTAGCAAGGGCTAGTATTGATCTTGATGCTTCATATCAAGAACTTATTACACGAACAGCCGATGCATATTTTAATGTCTTAGCCGAACAAGATAACTTAAATTTTCGTCAATCTGAAATTGAAGCCATCGAACGCCAACTTGAGCAAGCTAAAAAACGCTTTGAAGTTGGACTTATAGCAATTACAGATGTAAAAGAAGCACAAGCTTCTTACGACTTAGCAGTTGCAAGTGAAATAGAGGCACAAAACGCACTAGAAATTTCTAAAGATGCATTAGAAGTCATCATTGCGGAACGCGCTAATCGATTAAATCCCTTATCTGATCGCATGCAGTTGATCTCACCGGAGCCAAATGATGTTGAAGAATGGATAAACAAAGCATTGAATGAAAATTTAAGTCTATTGTCAAGTGAATACACAAGAGAAATTGCTCTGCAAGAAGTCAAGCTACAACAAGCTCAACATTACCCAAAACTTGATATTGTCGCTACACACACGGACACAGACACTGGCGGACTATCTGGGAATCGAGAATCCGAAGATTCACGTATAGGCCTCGAATTAAGCTTCCCAATCTTTGAAGGTGGGCGCACTTATTATCGAACTAAAGAGGCACGATACAGAGCTTTACTTTCAACAAATGAACATGAAAAAGTCCGTCGAGAAACCATAAAAAATACACGCGATGCGTATTTGAATGTCATTTCCGGAATCAGCCGTGTAAAAGCACTTGCACGGGCACTTGAGTCAACAGAAGCTGCAGCCCGCGCTGCAGAAGCAGGATTCCAAGTGGGCACCAGAACATCAGTTGATGTCTTAATAGCTCTACAAGAAACATTTCTTGCTAAACGTGATTATTCACGAGCCCGCTATGATTATCTATTAAATACATTGAATTTAAAACAAGCTGTAGGTACTCTTAGTATTGATGATTTAGTTCAGATTGATGGTTGGCTAAATTAATTCAGATGCTAAAACATTGCACCCTACAAGTACTCGATACAAACTTTCACTTCTTGCACTGAGCCCTCTTGCACTGGCTCATGTAGTCTATCGAGCGTTTAAAGATGGCGGATGGCGCTACTTTAAACAACGTCTTGGATTTGGATATATAAATCATGAGTCGCGCCCTATACATTTCCACTGTGCATCGGTTGGAGAATTCATTACTGCTAAGCCGCTCATAGATGCAATACAGACTAAATATCCCAACAAAAATATCGTTGTAACAACAAACACGCCGACTGCAGCAAGTTTAGTAGAAAAGCATAAGAATATTACACATCACTATTTACCTATAGATATTACGTTTTCAGTTAAACGTTTTTTAAATAAGGTATACCCCTTATGCACGCTTATTCTAGAAACTGAGATCTGGCCTACTTACTATTCTTTGGCAGCAAAAAAGTTTGTGCCTTTAGTAATTGTCAACGCTAGGCTCTCAGACAAAACCTCTGAGACAAGCAACTTTATAAAAAATGAGTACGCACGTGCACTTGAAAATATAAACTTGGTATTAGCACGCTCAAAAGAAGATCATGAAAAATACATAGCCCTTGGCGCAGCGAGTGGAAAAACATACTTTGTAGGTAATTTAAAATATGCAATAGCCGATAACACCAATCAAGAACTTGCCTGCACAACAATCAAGAGACCATTTTTCTTAGCAGCATCAACCCATGATAATGAGGAAACACAACTCTCAGAACATATTGAACTATTAAAAAGAAAAAACTATCTACTAATCCTTGCCCCACGCTATCCAGACCGTTGCAAACAACTTTCTGAACAGTTTAAAAATAGCGGGATAAATGTAGCAATACGCAGCAATCGCGACGAAGTTACAGACACAACTGATATCTACATTGTAGACACCTTAGGTGAATTGAATATATTTTTTAATGAAGCGGCACTAGTATTTGTTGGCGGCTCACTTATTAACCGCGGTGGTCATAATATTTTAGAGCCAGCTAATTTTGGAAAATGCATAATCGTTGGTCCACATACAAATAATTTTTCTCTCGAAACTACAGATCTACTAGAGGCAGATGCACTTATACAAGTAAAAGATAATCATCAACTCGGCACTAAGCTGATCACCTTACTAAAGGATGATAATCAACGAGAAGCCTATGGGAAAAATGCCATGCAATTTATGAGAAAACAATCAGGGATTCTAAATACATATTTAGATCACCTAAATCCTATACTAGAAAATAACTACTAGAAACATTACTAGTCTTATTTTGCATATCCTTGCATAAGTGATGAGAAGTCTGTCGCATTGTAATTAAACTTTTTATCGGCACTTGCTAATTTCACTAACGAGCGTTTAAGACGCTCCAAATTCTTCATCTGCCACTTACCCGATGAAGCCTTAATTTCTGACCTATCAAAATCGATCAGATAAACATCTTTTTTCTGATCCAACATAATATTATGAGCATTTAAATCTGCATGATTACAATTATGCTGGTGAAATTTTTTGATTACCTGGCCCAACCGTTGCCAATCTTCATCAGAAATAGAATCTTCCATAAGCATGGAGCTGAGTGTTCTGGCATTTGGAATTAATACCGTGATGATATCTGCATGATAGGTTAAACCACTCTTTTGAATATGCACTGCTGCAGGGTTTGGCACTGGAAGCCCAGCTTTATGCATTTTCAACAGCATCTCCATTTCAAGCATGGCTCTGGATTTATCTAAACTTGTCCATAAATACTTATCTTCTATGAATTTAGCGGGAACACCACCACGATGATAGTGACGTAATACTAAATCTATATTTTTATACTCAAATCTATAGACACACCCTCTTCCATACTGAAGTTTAGTATCATTGGAATTTAGAAATGAGTTAGACAGCAAATATTCAGGATCAAACAACGTTTGAGGAAACGTTTCGAATAGTAATTTATTGTAGGCAACGATATCATCACCTTCATAGTTAACTACTATATCATTCATTACATTTCTTGAATTTTCGATTCTTAATCTAATACTAATAAATTGATTCTACTGGTTTAATCCAATAATGAAACATCCTCCAAGCTCAATTTGTATACTGCGCTTATCTGCAATTGGAGATGTAACTCATATGATCCCAGTAGTGCGTACTATTCAAAAACACTGGCCAGATACGAAGCTTACTTGGATTATAGGCAAAAAAGAGGCTAAATTAGTTGACGACATTGCTGATATTAATTTTGTCATTTTTGACAAGTCTAAAACTATTGCAAGTTATCGATCTATCGCCAAGGCAATGAAAAACCAAATATTTGATGTATTGATTTGTGCCCAAGTATCTTTTCGAGCTAACTTGATAAGTACACTTATACCTGCAAAACTTAAGCTAGGTTACGATAAAACTCGCTCCAAAGATTTGCACACTCTATTCACAGGAGAAAGCATAGCTGCTGCTTCCAAACAGCATGTTCTAGATAGTTTTTTTAGCTTTATTGAATATCTTGGCATAAATGAACGTCAACTTGCTTGGGATTATGTAATCCCTAAAGAAGCTTATGATTTTGCCGAGCAACATATAGACAAAAAACGACTTAACGTAATTATAAGTCCCTGCTCTAGTCACCCAAAGCGTAACTGGCGCAATGACCGTTACGCCGCGGTTGCTGATTATGCTGTCGAGTCACTCAATGCTCATGTCATATTATGTGGTGGACCCTCAGCTATAGAACAAAAAACTGGCGAAGAAATTGAATATTTAATGCATACAAAGGTTACCAATCTGATTGGCAAAGACAATTTGAAAAAGTTTCTTGCTCTTATAAAACATGCCGATGTAATCATCACACCCGATTCTGGGCCTGCTCATATGGCAGCTGGTTTGGAAACACCAGTACTAGGTTTATATGCTGCAAGTAATTACAAACGTAGCGGCCCATATCTTAGTCAAGAGTGGTGTATAGACAAATATGATGAAGCCTCTAAAAAATTTAAAAACAAATCAGCTAACGAACTTAAATGGGGCACAAAATTAGAATATGATGGTGTGATGGATCTAATTAGTGTAGAAGACGTTACAAATAAACTAGAACAACTCTCAAAACAAATAACAAAAGGCAATAGTTAAAATTACAAACATGGAAAACATTAAGGTACCCATATCACCAGGAGAACTGTTAGATAAAATCACCATTCTAGAAATAAAATCTGAGAATATCGAAGACAAGAAAAAGCTGGCTAACATTGAAACTGAGCTGAAGCTCTTGAGTCAAATATGGGGAAATACTAATCCCGATTCTGACCTAGAAGCTCTAAAACAAGAACTAAAAGACAATAATAAAGCCCTATGGGAGATCGAAGATAAAATCCGCATCAAAGAATCGAATAAAGAATTTGATCACATCTTTGTAGAATTAGCCCGCTCTGTCTACATTCAAAATGACAAACGCGCAGATACGAAGAAGAAGATCAACTTAAAACTTGGATCAATGATCGTTGAAGAAAAGTCTTATGCAGATTACTAATTTACTCACCTATTACATTCCGATTCCGATACCAGATAGAAAGCGCGTACATCATCATAAATAAAGCCAACAAGCACTCCTTGGTTTCACCTGCGCGTATATCAAGAGCTTCAGGGATCCTCATATCTAATATTTTATACATTTTTTCGTGCCAGCTTACTAATAGCGAGAGCAATGCAGCCGGCAAACAGACATAAGTAGGGAGTAACCAATCAAAGAATGCTTCTTTGTTTGGAATATGATTTTTATATTTTCTAAAAATTGGGATTAAAACCCCACCAATTAAAGCCGCTATTGATAATAAAGTTCTTGGAATTTGATCGAAAATTGCTGCAGTATTGTGCAAGTTTGTTTCCTGTTGATCATTAAACTCAGTCCACTGCTCCGGCGTACTCCAACCAAAAAAATGCTGCCCCCAACTTATTTCCTCACCCGCATAATAGATGGAGCCAAGCAAAAACAAAACCACCCAAACCTTAAGGCTAACAAATTTTATTTTTTCTTTTGCAAATAAAAACAGCAAACAAGTAATAATCGCAGTAAGTAGGAATATAACAGTGATATTTTCGATAATTCCCTTCTCACCATACATATAACCATCCGTATGCACACCCATAAAACGCGCAACATATGGCATAACCGCTACTATGATCGGTAGCACTAACCAAATAATTTTGTGTAAATCTTTATTCATAAATCTTAAGCAACATTAATTCCTACCAATCCATTTCTTTTGCCTACCTCTTCTATCCCAATTTCTTAAACTGCGGTAATCACGAAATGATTTTTTTCTGATACCTAATTTATACCCAAGCCCAACTATAAGATTGGGAGGGAATAAATACTGCGGCATAATATTGAAATCATATAGCTTTGGCTTCCAAAAACCATTGGATTTACTAATTTTTAAATTACCAACACTAATGTCCAAATCATGAATTCTATTTTTCTCCGCATGCTTAACAATTAAATATCCTGCATCCAGTATTTCCTTGGGCAAAAATCCTAATTGTTTTATTAAATTTTCAAGAATTGTTCCTGAAACATATTCTTGGATTATCGAATGAGAATATCGACTTGATGACGGGTATACTCTAAATGGTTTTGCCACATACTCTTGAATTTCATTAATTTCAAAAAGCGCTTTATTGCGATCAAATTCAAACTGCGCTATATCAACGTTATATTTCTCTAAATACTTACTAGCAACATCTTTATTATAGACCTTTACTATTACATCCTGATCATCCAACTTCGCCTTAAATACTTGCGCTCTACCACCTTGACCTAATAATTCTGAAACACTCACATCTTCTGGCAATTTAAGCGACTGGAGAATTGCGTTTTTGCTTGAATGAGTTGGCACAGTAAATTTTAAATCAATTAAAGTAGTATCAGTTAATAATATAATTTAACATATTTAGCTCAATATCCCTGAAGTAATTGACAAACATTAAAATTTAAATAATTAATCATTTATCGACCTAAAAAGTAATTTCATGGATATTAGCTCAACCAAAATAAAATTTTCCGATGGGACAAAAGGAATGTTTTCGCTTCCCCCAAATACAGAGCTCAAAGAAAATTTAAAAACTTGGGTGATTGAAAGAAAGTTTGATAGTTATGTTGACGAAAAGTATAGAATGATGCGCCATACCAGAAAAAGAAATAAACTATACTCATTCAACCATCCAATATCTAATACAGAAGTTGTACTTAAAGTCTCTACCATAGGCAAACAATACAATCTTCTTAGAAGAATTAACCTATTAATCTCAACTTTTTTAAGTGATTATAACTTTCGTGCTTTTAAAGGCTCGATACAACTAAAAATTATAGGTGTCAACTGTACAAATCCTCTTGCATATTGGACTGAATCCAATTCTTTATTCAGAAAAAAAAGCTACTATATGTATGAAAAAATTCATGCAAGCCACTCATTGTTTAGTATGTCTCAGAAGCTTTTGCTTGAAAATAATAAAACTAACGATGAGCGATTTATACAACTCGCGAATAAAACAACCGATATAATTCGACATATTCACAAAGCTGGATTTAGACAAGGTGATCCACACCCTGGTAATTTTTTAATATCACCTGTTACTCAAAACTTCAGCAAATTGAGTATTAATGAAATAAAGCACATGGATATGTTTATCATAGATTTAGATAAGTTCTGCAAAGCTAAGCCTCTTGGACGTACTCTTAAAAGGTTTTTTGATTTACGCTGTATGCGCCGTTGCACATTAGGGCCATACAATCAGTACGATATGCTTAAATTTTATTTACAAGATGAATATTCCGCTGTTTGGAAGAATGTACTTCGTTTTTGGATTTACGGCGGTTTCAATCCGTTCAAATGGTTTAAGCAACCTAAACGAGGACAGTAAGCCAACTAATATATTCTATATTTAATTTTTATCATTAATTTTTGAAATTAGATCGGTAGTAGAATACGAAGGTACAAAATCAACAATCTTTACCTCACCACCATTTGCTTGAACTAGATCTCCACCAACAACATCTTTTACCATATAATCTCCGCCCTTAACTAACACATCTGGTAAGACTTCTTTAATAAGCTCTTCCGGAGTATCTTTCCCAAACTCGACCAACCAATCAACCGCTTGAAGACTTGATAAAACCGTCAACCTATCTTTTAGCTTATTAATAGGTCTTGAATTACCTTTTAATCTGTTTACTGATTCATCAGAATTTACTGCGACAATTAGAATATCACCTAGCTTTTTTGCTTTTGATAAATATTCAACATGGCCGGAATGCAAAATATCAAAACATCCATTTGTCATAACAATCTTTTTCCCATCCTCTCGAAGTGATTTGACTTTTTTAATCAACTCATTTTGAGAAATGATCTTGCCTAAAACCTCACTTGATCTATTGAGTTCATTTTCGATTTCATTTTTTGTCACAGTTGCAGCACCAAGCTTACCAACCACAACGCTCGACGCCGCATTTGCAATATTAACTGCATCTTCAAAAGAAGAATCTGCCGCATAAGATGCAGCCAAAACGGAAATAAAGGTGTCGCCAGCACCAGTAACATCAAATACTTCTTTAGCTCTAGCTGGAATATTCGCAGTCTTGCCTGACTTCTCAATTAGCGTTACGCCTTTTTCACTTCTGGTAATTATTAAAGCGCTTATATTTAGATCATTTAGCAGGCGCAATCCTTTATCTACTAAATCTTGCTCGTTTACAATTTCACCAACTACAGCTATGAACTCTGATTGATTAGGCGTAATCGCAGTTACATTTTTATATCTAGAAAAGTCACTCCCTTTAGGGTCTACAAATATACTCGTTCCCATCGAATTAGCTTTGTTAATGATCTCAGTAATATTTTTTAATGCACCTTTTTTATAGTCTGACAATATAAGTACTTTATGCCTTTCAATTTCACCACAAACTAAACTAGTTAATTTGTTGACACTATCTACTGAAAATTCTCCTTCAAAATCTAAACGTATGAGTTGCTGATGACGACTAAGGACTCGCAGCTTTGCTACGGTTTTTGCTAATGGATCTTTTATACAATGCAAAGATACATTCTCATGTAGTAGCAGGCTCTCTAACTGGTCAGCTGCTTCGTCCTTGCCTAGCAAAGCTGCCAATGCACATTGTCCACCTAATGCAGTGATACTACGAGCCACATTCCCCGCACCTCCAGGCCGTTCTTCAAAACCATTGATCAACACCACAGGAACGGGGGCTTCGGGAGAAATTCTTTGTGTATCGCCATTCCAATAACGATCTAACATTAGATCACCGGCAACGAGAATATTTATCTTTGAAAAATCTGGCAAAGAAATTAGCATAATAGTACTAGTGATTAATATTGAGATACACCATGTGTAATACGGGTAACACTGGATTGCAAACGCTTTTCTAGTCTATTTTCATTTTCTTTAAGATGAGAACGATCATTTAAAGGATGCCACAAATGTAGGACAGTTACAGCATTAACACCTTCTTTCCTATAAACACCACTATTAATTAGACGAATTGCCAAATCTGCGTCTTCATGACCCCAACCAATATATTCTTCATCAAAACCATTTACTGCCATAAAATCATCGCGCTTCATTCCCAAATTACAGGTCTTAACTCCATACCATTTCTTTTCTTTTTGTTTTCTTAAAATTCCTAACGGTATGGAAATAAGAGGAACTATGCGTTTAATTTTATTTGACTTCCAGAGACCAAACAAATTAAAAAATGTTAGTTTTGATGGAATTATCTTAGATTCAATAAATTCTTGTGTATAAGTTTCCGACAACATCACACGACTTCCTCTTATAAAATAATTCTTTTCTGCTAACTGAATATGATTAGCTATGAACCTAGGAAAAGTCACACAATCCCCATCAATAAAAATTAAATAATCACCTTTTGACCGTGCAACTGCTTTATTACGTATTTGAGCTGCACGAAACCCATCATCTTCTTGCCAAACATGCTGTATTTCAAATTTAGACTTATTTTTAAATTTAGTGATCATATCTTTTGTATCACTAGTTGAGCCATCATCAGCTATGACCACCTCAAAATTCATGTTTGACTGATCGTTGAGTGAATTTAATACACAAGATAGTGCATCAGGACGATTATAAGTACTAATTACAACTGAGATTAGCAAATTTATTACTACTAAATATTATGATTTCAAAAATTGCTTGCAGTTACAATTCGCGAATCGACCAATACCCGGAAATCAGGCATGATGCATTAGGCATTGCTTTTCTCCGACAATAACAATCCAAAAAATAATGCGCTAAAAAAAATATAAAATATAGATAACTCTGTTTTATGCAGAGAACCTATAGTAAGACCACCTAATGAAAAAATAATCACAATTAAAAGCCCAGAAAGCGCAATGACTCGTATATTATTAGACTGCATTCTACTCATATGCGACAGAAACAGTACTCCTGGCAGCACTAACATTAGGAATGTGGAAACCAGGCCGAATACCCCTCTTTCTGCAAGTGCCTTAAAATATAAGCTATGTGGATTTTTATGAATTTGTATATCATGATTAAACTTGTCACTAGTCCCTAATCCAATTTCTTGCATTCGACTCCTGAAGTTTCCTGGTCCGGAACCAATAATGGGCTTACTAAGAAATACTTCCCAAGCTGCTCTCCATAATTCAAACCGCAACCCAACGGAAGTTGAGATCCTAATTGAATCATTAACGTCAGTTGAGTTTATATATTCAGTTATTTGTTCTGAAACTAAATTCACTCTTTTTTGCACATAAGGCATCTGTAGAGCTAGGGCCAAAACTAAAACCAGCAACATAAAAAACGATAATTTCACCTTCGCTGACCATGATGACATTACAAATGGGAGAATAAAAACAAATGGGAGAGATATCCATGCAGATCTTCCACCAGACATCGCTAACGCAAAAAGCAAAAACAATATACTGGTAACGGCTAACGCAATTTCAATTTTGTTATTTCTATTCGCGGCCATACTTAAATATGCAATTACCGTAGCCAGCAGCGATACTGTCACAATAGCAAAATGAATTGAATTCATACCAAGCCCTATTCCAACAGTAGTTAAATTAGGCTCATCAGGATATTCATCAAATAGCCAGAATTGGCTTCGGGCAATTCCACTCAAATCAGCAATTGCCCCAAACCCAATTATTATTCCTGAAATAGAAAAGATAAATAAAATGGTTTTAGCATGGATTCTATTTTTATGAATTACATAAGCGATAGGCGCCACTATAAGATATACCGCATAATGCGACTCAAAATATTTAGCACTATGTAAAGGATGATCAGATAATGAATACGAGATAATACAAACCACTATATAAAATAAACTGGCAATTAGTAACCATTTCATCCATCCACTTAAATATATACTTGATAAGACAAACGGGAAAAGAACCAACATATGGATAAAAGGCTTATTAAAATAATCAGTGCCGCTACAACAAGCATTACTTAATAAGAATGCAAGCAGCATCAATATAAAAAATAAGAAGCTTATATTTAGAACTAATTTTTTTCTATCACCCTTATATTCATTTTTAAAAATCAGAAACAACCCAACAATTGCTAAAAGATAAACGCCAATACGAGAAATGTCTCTATTTAAAAAATACAACCACAAAAATAAACTGATACAACATATGATAAAAAACGTCATTCCACGCTTTTCAGCTACAATAGTGTCAAGGGTCATGAATATTTTTACTGTCAATATGAAAATGTTTCGAAATTCAAAGCTGCTTTATTACATCGAGTTTCAACCTAATTAAATCTAAGTATCTAAGCAGAGATTACACCTACGCCAATAAAGTTGTATAAGAGAGCCATGAATCCTCATAATTATGACGCCCATATACGGAATCAAAATACATTGATTGAAGCTTTGTTGTAATTTCACCACGGACACCCTCACCTATCATGCGATTATCTAGCTCACGAATTGGAGTAACTTCGGCCGCAGTGCCGGTGAAAAATGCTTCGTCAGCTGTATACATTTCATCTCGAGTAATGCGCTTTTCAATGACTGGTATACCTATAACATCAGCAAGAGAAATTATTGTTTTACGCGTAATACCATCCAATGCAGATGTTAACTCTGGGGTATAGAGCTTTCCCTTTTTAACAAAAAATACATTTTCTCCACTGCCTTCCGCCACAAAACCATCAACATCTAACAATAGAGCCTCGTCATAGCCATCATGCAGTGCTTCATTCAAGGCCAACATAGAATTTACATAGTTACCATTTAACTTAGCTTTACACATAGCAACATTAACGTGATGACGTGAATACGACGAAGTTTTTACTTTTATGCCATTCTTCATATTTTCATCGCCCAGGTAGGAACCCCACTCCCAAGCAGCAACAATGCAATGGGTTTTTAAATTATCAGCACGCAAACCCATTCCCTCGGATCCATAAAAACACATTGGGCGCATATAACCATACGTTAATTCATTCTTATTAATGACATCAATCTGCGCTTGATTAATTTCTTCAGGAGAAAACGGCATCGGCATACCGATTATTTTTGCAGAATTGAAAAGTCGTTCGGTATGATCATGAAGTCGAAATATGGCAGTGCCTTGATCAGTTTTATAGGCACGCACTCCCTCGAATACTCCAGCACCATAATGCAAAGTATGCGTCAGTACATGTGTAGTAGCCTCGCGCCATGGTACAAATTTACCGTCGTACCAAATCCATCCATCTCTATCAGACATCAACATCTGAGTATCGCTCCCTAAAATTAACCCTAAATTATGACTATGAAAACGTGTTTACAAACAGGCAGAATTGCATTGTAAATTAAGTAGCAAGCGAGTGTAACAGACTTGCCCAATATTTTTGCACAACGCTTCGCTCATTAGCAAATACACTCATTTCCACTGTTTCAGGCAATAGTTTAAGGCTCAGCTGATGTAAATACTTACGATATTTCAGGTAAATTTCTTTTAGCTCTTCTACATTATGTTGATCTAGCAAACCCACTTGCTCACATGCATCAAGAATTCTTACGTTATCAGTATATTCACAGATTTTAGGGTATTTATTAGAATAGCTAAGCACAAAAAATTGCACGATAAATTCGATATCGATCACCCCACCTTCATCTTTTTTAATATTAAAATCAGCATTAGAACTTGCTTGATTCGCGTCCAACATTTTATTTCGCATTTCGATGATCGCAGACTGCACTTCATTTACTTCTCGTGTTTGACACAACACCTTCTTCCTAATCCTTACAAACTCATTATGGAGCTTATCGCTATTAGTCACCGCACGTGCACGAACCAAAGCTTGATGCTCCCATAGCCATGCATCATTAATTAAATAATTTTCATAAGCATTTACAGAACAAATAATAGGGCCAGACTCGCCATGTGGCCTGAGCCTCAAGTCTGTATCAAAAACTTTACCACCCGCCGTGACGGTACTTAAAATGTGAATCGTTCTCTGCACTAAACGCGTAAAAAATATATCGTTATGTATTTTTTTACTGCCAGTAGTCTCGCCCCCACTGGTCTCACAATTCTCTCCTACACTGTTATGTAGAAATACGATGTCTAAATCTGAGCCATAACCAAGTTCTAAGCCCCCCAGTTTTCCATACTCAACGATTAATACTTCAGGAACATAAGTTTGCTTATCTAAAACACACCGTGGTTCACCATATTTATCGACCAGCTCGTAATAGGCATATTGCAAAGCGTTTTTAATACAAGTCTCAGCCAACCAAGATAAGTGATCACTCACTTTCATAATCGGGTAGTTTTCCACAACATCAGCAGCAGCAATTTGAATTGCCTGTGAATGCTTAAATTCACGCAAGCTTTCCATATATGCTTCCAAGCCCGTATCAATATTTGCCAAATATGTGGTTAGCTGTTGTTGCATTTCGATCATACCAGGTGGCTCATAGGTGTCATCCATGCTTAGAATTTCATCTAATAAAAGTGGATGGGTAGCTAGGTATTGCGAAATCCATGGACTGGTCTGAATTAGCTGGAATATTTTTGCCAGTTTATTTTTATTTTCAATCAATAAAGAAATATAAGTGGAACGTTGCGCTATTTTTTTCAGTATTTTTAAAAAACGATTAAAAACAGTTAAGGGCTCTTCAAATTGCAAAAGTTGCTGCAAGAATATTGGCATAAAATTATCTAACCTTGCTCTTGCTAGCGGCACAAGCTTTTGCACAAGACTACTTTGAGAAAATTGCTTTAGTTGCTCATAAATATACTCTGCATCATCAACAAAACTTTTAGTCAAAATATCTAAGCAGTATTCTTTTTCATCAATCTGCATCCACAACCTTTCAAACTCACTTTTGTCGAAAGTTTCTTTCTTTACTTCATCATCACTCTTTAATAAAGACTGATATATATTGTTTACTATACTTGTATGCTTTTTGTATTCAGCATAAAAATCTTGCCAGTTAGATAAAGTCATTAAATACGCATAGTGCAATTGTTGTTGCTCATCATTTGGAAGCGAGTGAGTTTGCTGATCTTCTCGCAGCTGCAAACCATTCTCTGCTTTGCGCAGAAATAAATAGGCTATTGTTAGATCATTTACCCAATCCGCAGCCAATAAACCTTGCACCTCTAGCTGCCTTAAGGCTTGAAGCGTAGAACGAATGCGTAAAGATGAATCTTTACCTCCATATATGAGCTGGAACATCTGGGCAATAAACTCTATTTCACGAATCCCGCCAAGACCAATTTTTAAATTTTCTTTTGCGCTATCTTGTCTCGCTTTGGTATCAATCAAAGTTTTCATCTCGCGTAATGATTGCATCGCTCCATAATCTAAATAACGACGATAAATAAATGGCGTGATTTCTTGTAGGAATTTTTCACCAGCCTGCATATCACCTGCAATCACGCGTGCCTTCATCCATGCATAACGCTCCCAATCACGGCCATGTGTCTGAAAATATTGATCAATGGATAAAAAACTAGGTAGCAAGGTTCCGGAATTTCCAAATGGCCTTAATCTAGTATCTACACGAAACACAAAACCATCTTGAGTTTGCTCAGAGAGAACTTTAATAAACAATTGCACAACTTTTAGATAAAACTCTATCGTCTGTGCGGATTGTTCTTGCCCAACATCTTCTAGAGCATTCTCGTCAATGCAGGCAAAAACAATATCAATATCAGATGAAAAATTAAGCTCTTCACCACCAAGTTTTCCTAATGCAAAAATAACAATGTTTTGTCGTAGACCCTTTACAAAATCATTGGCACGCGGTTGAGATTGATGCCACTCAAAACACCATTGCAAAGTTTCTTGAGCACAAATTTCCGCAAAAATACTTAACTCATTCAGTGTTTGTTGTACGCTTGTGTATTGCTGCAGATCTCGCCAAGCAATTCTTGCGAAACAAGCGGCCCTTAGCTGTCGTAATTGCTGTTGCAACATTTCAACACTGTCAACACTGTCAACACTGTCAACATTTAAGAATACTGTAGTCAGTAATTGACGGTATTTTTCTAAATCGTAGTCAACATGCAGCTGTTCGTCAGCCAATATATTTTGCAACCATTTAGGTTGCGAAATACAAACTCTTTTTATGAATGGACTTGCATACCAAATCGCTAACACCTCGTCTTTGTGTTTAAGGATATTGGCGTCACTATTGAGTTCATCAAGAATGGCATCAAAATCTTGATGAAATTTTGAGCTTATGGTCTCGGCAGGGAGTTTTAGCATTTTTATTTAATTAGCCCTTTGATATGACCATTTTAACCAGTCTATGGGCTCACCTGTTGGCTAACCTGCGCGATTTAGATATTCTAAATGCTAATGAGAATAGGTATCATTTATATTAAGCTTTACCCATAATTTAACATGATTTATATCAAATTTGACTTGGTGAACATATGAATACAAATTTTATCTCTAAACTTTACTCCGCCATTGCCCTTGGCATGTTGCTTATTGCGTCAGTTGTAAGTGCTACAGAAGTAAACATCTATTCTGCAAGAAAAGAAGATCTCATCAAGCCTATCTTGCAGGAATTTGAAAAAAAATCTGGCATTGAAGTTAACCTCATAACAGGTAAAGCAGATGCACTTTTGCAACGCTTAATTAGCGAAGGAAAAAACAGCCCAGCAGATATTTTAATTACTACAGATGCGGGTCGTTTATATCGCGCAAAAAATGCCAACGTTCTACAAAGCATAACATCTGATGTTCTTGTAGATTCCATTCCAGAACAATATCGAGACCCAGAAGGCTATTGGTATGGACTAACTCTTCGTGCACGCCCCATTGTGTATGCACTGGATCGTGTGAAGCCAGAACAACTCTCTACTTATGAAGCTCTAACAGATTCAAAGTGGAAACAAAAAATATGCATTCGCTCTTCAGATAACATTTACAATCAATCTCTGATTGCTTCTTTTCTTGCTCATTGGGGTGAAGAAAAGACACTTGCATGGACAAGTTCATTAGTAAAAAACTTTGCCAGACCTCCTCAAGGTGGAGATCGCGACCAAATTAAAGCAGTTGCTTCAGGGCAGTGCGATATTGCCTTAGTGAATAATTATTATCTCGGCAATATGCTCACTTCTAAAGATGAATCTGAAGTTGAAGCCGCAAAAAAAGTAAAAATATATTGGCCTAATCAAGAAGACAGAGGCGCACATGTAAACATTAGTGGAGCGGCGATAACCACTTCTTCCAAAAACCAAGCCGCGGCAATTCAATTATTAGAGTATTTAGTAAGTGATACTACGCAACAATGGTATGCAGAAAAAAACCTTGAATATCCAATTAAACCTGGCATACAACCCAGTGAAATCCTTCAATCATGGGGCGAGTTTAAAGCCGACTCATTAAGCTTGCATCAACTTGGTGAATACAATGCCAAAGCAGTGATTATTATGGATCAGGCTCAATGGAAATAACGCATAATCAAAACAACTATGAACGCGGTACAGGAAGTTAGTAATAAACAAATTCAGTTGCACAACTATTTGCAGCAAAAAAGCAACCTAGGCTGGATATTTGGAACCGTTTTAATTGCCTTACTGATAAGCATTCCTGTAGTTACCGTTTTATCTTCAGTATTTTTACCAAGTGGCGATGTATGGCAACATCTTAAATCTACCGTACTCACTGAATACGTAAAAAATTCATTGCTACTAGTAGCTGGTGTAAGCACTGGCACACTCATCATTGGCATAACAACCGCATGGTTATGTAGCGTATGCGAATTTCCTGGCCGTAAAATTTTTAGTTGGCTACTACTCCTACCACTTGCCTTCCCACCTTACATCATCGCTTATACCTATACTGGTTTGCTGGATTTTGCTGGCCCAGTACAGAGCTTCTTGCGTGAACTATTTGGCTGGGGATATGGAGATTATTGGTTTCCAGAAATTCGATCTCTAGCTGGCGCAATTACGATGCTTTCTTTAGTGCTCTATCCATATATTTACTTACTTACGCGCACTGCTTTTTCAGAACAATCTGCGAGTTTTCGAGAAGCCAGCCATATTCTAGGCATAGGTCTGAGTAAAACGTTTTTAAAAGCTGCCTTACCTTTAGCCAGACCAGCAATTATTGCCGGCTTGACACTAGTGGTGATGGAAACGCTTGCAGACTATGGCACAGTAAAATATTTTGGCATTCCAACTTTTACTACAGGAATATTTCGCACTTGGTTTGGGCTTGGAGATCGCGTTGCAGCAACGCAATTAGCTAGCCTGTTATTACTATTTGTTTTTTTGGTAATCGTTATCGAACGATACAGTCGACAGCCTGAAAAATACCAAAACCTATCTAACGCACAAAAAAAATGGCGCTATCCTTTATCAGGCACTAATGCTGCGTTAGCTATTTTTATCTGCCTAATACCAATTTTGTTAGGATTTATTATCCCGGCTCTACAGTTATTATCTTGGGCAATTAAAACTGCAGCAGATATTATTAACAGCTCTTTTTTCGAATTGGTTTTTAATACCGTAAGACTTGCATTAGTCGTGGCAGCACTTGTGGTAGTTATAGCAACCTTCCTAGCCTATGGAAAACGCGTAAGCAGTCATTTCGTCATCCCCTACATTGTTAACACTAGCGCCATGGGTTATGCCGTTCCAGGAATTATTATTGCAGTAGGCGTGCTATTACCTTTCGCATGGTTTGATAATACATTCGATACCTGGTTAGAAAGCAATTTTGGATTATCAAGCGGCTTATTATTAACCGGCACGCTTGCAGCCTTAGTCTTCGCACATGTCGTACGCTTCATGGCTATAGGTTTGAATTCTGTAGATGCAAGTCTTGCTAAAATAAATCGTAATGTTGATGATGCAGCGCAATTACTTGGACATAAAACATTTGATCGCTTCTATAGAGTACATCTACCTTTGATTCGTAGCGGTGTGCTTACTGCAGCACTTTTAGTGTTTGTAGAAGTTATAAAAGAATTGCCTGCAACTTTAGTGCTACGTCCATTTAACTTTAATACTCTAGCAGTTCGAACTTATGAGTTGGCATCGGATGAGCGCTTAGCAGATTCTGCTTGCAGTGCATTGCTAATTGTTGCGGTTGGTATTTTGCCAATCTTAATATTAAATCGTTCCATTTCTAAGAGTCACTAATACCAGAACTTAAATATGAATGAGCATGACATGACCCCAAGACTGGATGTACGCAATGTAAGTGTCTCATTACAAAATAAAAAAATATTGCGTGCTGTTTCTTTGCAATTACAACAAGGTCAAATCGCATCAATACTGGGCCCTAGCGGTTGCGGGAAAACGACTTTACTACGGGCGCTTGCAGGGTTTCAGCCAGTTTCAAGTGGTGAGATATATGTACACAACAAATTATTTAGCAAACTAGGGTATTCGCTAGCTCCAGAAAATCGTCATATTGGTATGATGTTTCAAGACTTAGCGTTGTTTCCACATTTAACCGTAGAACAAAATATTAGTTTTGGTCTTAAGTCACTTAAAAAAAGTGAACAACAGTTAAGAATTAAACATGTACTGGAATTAACTGAACTCAACCGGCAAGATAAAAAATATCCACATCAATTATCAGGCGGCCAACAACAACGTGTTGCCTTGGCGCGTGCACTTGCACCTAAACCAGAAATCCTTTTACTCGATGAACCATTTTCTAGTTTAGATCCCGACCTAAGAGAGCAGGTTGCGACAGAAGTCCGCAAAATTCTTAAACATGAAAATGTAACTGCAGTTTTGGTAACGCATGATCAACACGAAGCTTTTGCCATGGCCGACGAAGTTGGTGTTATGGAAAGTGGCAACATCGCTCAGTGGGACAGTGCCTACAACATTTACCATAAACCTAAAACCCGCTTTGTTGCAGACTTTGTTGGTTTAGGCAGTATGGTGCCTGCAACTGTAGTAAACGAAGACACATTAGATACAGAATTTGGCCAAGTAAAAGGATCCCTAAACGGTGCACATAACATTGGCGATAAGCTTGATCTACTAGTCCGACCCGATGATATTCCACATGATGACACTAGCCATATCACAGCATTAGTTGAAGAAAAGCGTTTTCGAGGCGCAGAATTTCTCTACAAATTACGCCTTCAAAGCGGTAATTACGTGCTTTGTTACGCACCCAGCCACCATAATCACAAAATCGGTGAACCGATAGGTATCAAACTCGACTTAGAACATTTGGTGGTTTTCCCTCAAGATTGATCTCACGAAAAACACTCAAATTCCCTAATCAATGACTTAGCTACTGGTCATAAAATTGGACTTGACCTTAGAGACATAAACCCCAACAATTATGAGGAAGATGCTAACTAGAGGAGTCAAGCATGAGACTTAGTAAATCCCTAATTTACCTATTAATACTTACATTTATATTTGTACAAATTTCACCCGCAGTAGCTGGGATAGTTGGAACCGATAGTTTCTTGTCTGAACAAACTATTCAGCAAGACCGTGAAAACCTACGCGCACTTATGTCGCGTAGCGAAGTACGCTCATTACTAGCAAGCAATGGCCTTACAGTTGCACAAGCTCAAGAGCGAGTAGATTCGCTAACAGACAAAGAAGTGAGTCAAATGGCTAAGCAATTTGATGAGTTACCTGCTGCTGGTGATGCATGGGTAGTTGTATTAGTCATAGCATTGGTCGTAGTTATACTAGAACTAGCCGGAATAACTGATATATTTACGGGGCTTTGATCAACAGTAAGATATTTTTGATATTAAAAAATGCCCGCTTTTTTGCGGGCATTTTTTTGTTCTTAATTTTCCTTTCTGCATGCGTTGCGCCACAAAGTAAGCAACTACAACTTGAACGTCCAAGAGATCTTCCCACCAAGGCGTATATAGAAAACGTACCTTTTTACCCGCAAAAACAATTTCATTGCGGACCCTCCACCTTAGCAATGGCGATGAATTTTTATGGCAAAAAATTAACACCTAAAGAGCTGGCCAAAGATGTATTCACTCCAGGACGTAAAGGTAGTTTACAATCTGAAATGAAAGCAGCAGTACGAAAACGTGGGATGCTTGCTTACGAACTCACCCCGGAATTAGTCTATTTACTTGCCGAAGTTTCTGTAGGACATCCAGTTATTATTTTACAAAATAAAGCTGTCAAATATTATCCTATCTGGCATTACGCATTAGTCATTGGTTATGACTTAAATAAAAAACAAATCTATCTACACTCAGGACTTAACAAAAATTACGTTGTTTCGATGAGCGTTTTTGAATTTACTTGGAAACGCTCTAATCGCTGGGCCATGACCGTATTACCTACAGACACATTGCCCAATGACCGCAATCTAATAAATGTACTGCAAGCAGCTGTAGATCTTGAAGAAGTAGGACAAATCGAAGCCGCTAATCAAACGTATCAAACTATTACCAAACGTTGGCCAAATAGTCTCGTTGCGGTAATGGGTGCTGCCAATTCGCATCTGACACTTGGCAATCCTGAAAATGCCACTTCATATTATTTGCGAGCACTTGAGTTAAAACCAAAACGAGCCGATATCTATAACAACCTCGCCTATAGCCTGCTAGGACAGTCCTGCTATCAGTCATCATTAAGCTCAATTCAATGTGCAATTTCTTTAGATTCCAACAATCCTGAATTTCTCGATTCGCAGCGCGAAATCAGCCAATCAAAAAACAAATCAAACTTGAAATCATGCCCAAAAATTACTTGCCCTGCGCAATAAAGTCATCCACAAAAAATTAACCCCATAAGCTGACACCAAGTAGTGTTTGCATCTACACTATGTAGCTCAAAAACCTCTGCATGGTGTGAAAGTGACCAAACAAACTAAAAACAAACAAACCAGAAAATATTCCTCTATCGTTGTCGATGGTGTTGAGCGCTCACCTAGCAGGGCAATGTTACGTGCAGTGGGATTTGAAGATGCAGACTTTAACAAACCTCAAATTGGAATCGCTTCAACCTGGAGCATGGTTACCCCATGCAATATGCACATCAATAAACTTGCTGAGGAAGCAGCAAAGGGCGCCAACCAAGCTGGCGGCAAAGCAGTAATCTTTAATACCATTACTATTTCCGATGGTATTTCTATGGGCACTGAGGGCATGAAGTATTCATTGGTATCTCGAGAAGTGATTGCCGATTCAATTGAAACCGTAGCAGGATGTGAAGGTTTTGATGGCGTCGTCACTATTGGTGGTTGTGACAAAAACATGCCTGGATGTTTAATTGCCTTAGCTCGCTTAAATCGCCCTTGTGTGTTCGTTTATGGCGGCACCATCATGCCGGGCAATTACAAGAACACTAAAATAGATGTGGTTTCAGTTTTCGAAGCTGTAGGACAACATGCTAAACACGAACTAAACGACCAGGAATTAAAGCAAGTCGAATCAACAGCCATTCCTGGTGCCGGGTCTTGTGGTGGTATGTACACAGCAAACACTATGGCCTCAGCGATTGAAGCTTTAGGTATGAGTTTACCTAATAGCTCCGCACAAAATGCCATCTCAAATGATAAGAAAAATGATTGCATTGCGGCAGGCAAAGCGGTGATGAATTTAGTTAAGCAAAATATTTTGCCAAAAGACATCATGACTAAAAAAGCATTCCAGAATGCAATTACAGTGCTGATTGCCTTAGGAGGCTCAACAAACGCAGTATTACATTTACTAGCGATGGCGCATGCCATAGGCGTGAAGCTTTCTATAGATGAGTTCACGCGTGTTGGCAAGAAAGTTCCCGTACTTGCAGATCTACGCCCAAGCGGTAAATACATGATGTCGGAACTAATCGAAATAGGCGGCATACAACCGCTAATGAAAATGCTTTTAGACAAAGGGCTATTGCATGGAGACTGCTTAACTGTAACCGGTAAAACATTAGCTGAAAATTTAAAGAACGTTAAACATTATCCAAAATCTCAAGATATCGTACATAGCTTTGACGACCCAATTAAAAAAGACAGTCACTTAGTCATACTTTATGGCAACTTAGCACCAGAGGGTGCGGTAGCAAAAATCTCAGGCAAGGAAGGTTTAAGCTTTACCGGTAAAGCTCGTGTATTTGCATCAGAAGAAAAAGCTTTAGAAAAAATTCTTGATGGTAGCGTGAAAAAAGGCGATGTAATTGTAATACGTTATGAAGGCCCACAAGGTGGACCGGGTATGCGTGAAATGTTGTCGCCCACTTCTGCAATCATGGGTAAAGGTCTTGGCAAAGATGTTGCACTCATTACTGATGGCCGCTTCTCAGGTGGCAGCCATGGCTTTGTAGTGGGACACATCACGCCCGAAGCGGCAGTAGGCGGACCACTCGCGTTCATTAAAAACGGTGACCAAATAACCATCGATGCACAAAAACGCGAAATTAATGTGGCCCTTTCGAAAAAAGAACTTAGTCTGCGAAAAAAGAAATGGGTCGCACCAAAACCCCGTTATAAACGTGGGGTTTTAGCAAAATATGCAGCGCAAGTATCCTCTGCATCTCTAGGCGCAGTCACCGATTAGTCTGAGAAAGCACTTTAAGCATCTATCTATAAAGCACAAATTGTCAGGCGCGAAATAAGTAGATAGGATTGCCCGTTCTGATTATGACCACTTAAGTATTATCACTAAAACTTTAAGGAGCTGTCGATGGCGACATTATTATCCCCCGAAGAACTAGAAAAAGTAATGGAGCGCAAAAACAAAATGCGTCGTGAAGCATATGACCGTCGTGCTGCTCAAGAAAACAAAGAGGAAGTTAGTGCAAAAGCCGTTGCAAATTTCATGGCACTTCCAGAATACCAAAAAGCTAAGGTTGCTATGTGGTACATCGATTGCCGCTCTGAGACACGTACTAAAAATGAGTTATTAGAAGAAGTTAAAAAAGGCGAAAAGAAAATTATCGTGCCTTATTGCACTGAAGATGAAAATGGCGAAAATAAGCTTGGCCTTTGGTGGATGGAAAGCTTAGAAGAAATGGTTGTCGGCAAATGGGATATTCTTGAGCCGCCAAAAGAATTATGGGGCAATCCTGAAAAAGAAGTTACTCCAGAAGAAATCGATATCATCATGGTCCCAGGTACTGGTTTTGATAAAATGGGCGGCCGCATGGGTAATGGTCAAGGTTACTATGACCGACTACTTGAGCAACTTCGTCCTGATTGTCCATTGGTAGCGCTATGTTATGAGTCACAATTATTTGATGAAATTCTTGTTGCCCCTCATGATGTGTTCATGGACAAAGTCGTAACTGAAGCCGGCGTATACGAAGGCAAAGGACGAGGATAATCCATGGCAGCAAAAATTGATGATACTTATGCAGAAGCGTTTAAAAGCCTCTACACCGAATTTTTAATCACGGCACGTGATCGCAAATGGTTAGACCATGCAGTCAACGCATGTACTGGTAACGCTTCCAGCTCAATTTTATGCGATTGTGAAGCCGGTATGGATCGATATGTAGGTCCAGGTGGTGACGAAAGTTTTGAAACACCTGATGGCCGCCCTGGTGCAATTGTGCAATTACACGTTCCTCGTTTTCGTAAAGATCGTGTAGAAGCATTAGAAAAATCTGCATTAGTGCGAATTAGTCAAAACGTAATGACTTGTCCTACTGCTTCATGTTTTAACTTGGTTGATTCCGAAGAGTATTACCATATGGGTCGCAAAGTTGCGTACTTCGGTAACGGTTATCAAAAACGCATTGAGCGCTTTGGTCGTAAGATGTGGTGGATTCCGATTTTAGGAGGAGAATTCATTTTAGACCGTCGTCTTGGTTATACGGATGGACTTATGGGTGGCAACCTTTGGTTCTTTGGCGACAGCGTAGATTCTGCACTTCTTGCAGCAGAGAAAGGTGTTGAAGCTATCCTTCCTATGCCTGGCGTGATCACAACTTTCCCCGGCGGAATCGCTGGTAGTGGTTCTAAGGCTGGAAGTAATTATGACTTCACCATTGCAAGTACTTACGAAAAATTCTGCCCACTCTTGCAAGACGATCCTACCGTTGAAGCTGGATTACCTGAAGGCGTGAACAGCGTGATGGAAATCATCATGAACGGTCAAGGTATGCAACCTATCATTGATGCTACACAAGCTGCGATCAAAGCTTCTGTGGACACACCAGGACTGATTATGATTTCTGCTGGTAACTATAATGGGCGTTTAGGCAAGAGCTTTATCTATCTAGATCCTAGTAAACAACCTGCAGAATAAATAAGCATCACTTGTATACATAAAGCCGCTACTTCTAGCGGCTTTTTTGTTTCAGACTATTTTTTCACTTAACTTGTTATAGGAACCTACCTATCCTAAACGCATGTTCTAAAGCATAATATTCACATGACTACAGCTTTCGAGAAAACTCCAGGTGGCGCAATTCTAATGAACGGTAATGTGGTTGCTGAAAAAATACAGACCAACATTGCAAGTACGCTTTCCAAAAATCCAAATGCAAACCTCACCCTTGCCACAGTTTTAATTGGCAATGATCCTGCCAGCAAACTTTATGTTGGTATGAAAGAAAAACGTGCCGCAGCCATTGGTATCCATTCCAAGCATGTTGAACTCGCTGGAGATATTTCCATGCAACAGGCATGTGAAGAAATTACCAAGCTTGCAAATGATCCGAATATTCATGGCATCCTGATTCAATTACCATTACCTACGCAGGTCGACACACACAGGATCATCGATCTACTACCACCAGAAAAAGATGTTGATGGTTTAAGTGAAAATAATCTTGGCAAACTCATGCGTGGTGAACCCGGTTTAGTACCCTGCACACCTCTAGGCGTGATGCGCATACTTGAACATTATGAAATTTCTACTAGTGGCAAACACGCAGTGGTGATCGGTCGTTCTACTTTAGTTGGACTACCACAAGTTTTGTTATTAGGACGTAAAGGAACAGATGCCACGGTAACCTTGGCCCATTCACGTAGTGGTGATATAGGTGAATACACTAAGTCTGCAGATATCGTAGTTGCCGCTGCTGGTATTGCACATCTTATTAAACAGGAACACATTAAGCCCGGTGCCGCAGTGATTGATGTAGGTGTAACACGCACAGATGCAGGTATTCGTGGCGATGTAGATTTTGATGCGGTGCAAAATGTTGCTGGAGCGATCACCCCTATGCCAGGAGGAACAGGACCAATGACTGTTGCCTGTTTACTTGAAAACACTTTGTATGCGGCGAAGCTACAAAACGCAATTTAGGTAAAAGTTAGACGATCTCATGCTAGATAACACTTAAAACGTATTAATTTCTCTATAATACCCAACTCGTAATATGCAAATGGCTTGAGCCACTTTAGGGCTTATGGCAAGATGCCTGACTTTTCGCGCAACTTGTTTGTGCGTAAATATATTGGCAGCACCGGCCAACTCGAATAAAAACAATATGCAGCTGGGCTACTTCTAACTTAAACATTGATCTCACATATAAAGGTTCTCGTAATGCCTGGACAAAAACTGTCTTATCCTGGAAGAAATTATTTATTCTGCCCCGGCCCAACTCACATTCCACAAGCAGTTCAAAACGCAATGATCGTTCCTCAGGAAGATCACCGCGCACCAGATTTTCCTGAACTTGTTAAGCCTCTTCTTAGAGATGTTAAGAAGATTTTCAAAACAACTAAAGGCACTTGCTTTTTATTTCCTGCAACCGGTACAGCGGGTTGGGAAATTGCCTTAGCGAACACCATGTCGCCAGGTGACAAGATCTTAACTACACGTTTTGGTCAGTTCAGTCATTTATGGTACGAACTTGCTTGCCGCATTGGTTTGGAAGTTGATCTAGTAGAAACCCCATGGGGCGAAGGTGTTCCGGTTGATAAGTTTAAGAAAATTCTACAAGCGGACAAGAAACACGAAATTAAAGCGGTAGTTTGTTGCCACAACGAAACGGCTACTGGTGTTACCAGTGATATTGCTGCAGTTGGTAAAATGCTAAAACAAATTAAGCACCCTGCATTATTAATGGTGGACTGTGTAAGTTCAGTAGCCAGTATCGATTTCCGCATGGATCAATGGGGTGTTGACGTTGCAGTGAGCGGTTCTCAAAAAGGTTTCATGTTACCAGCTGGCATGGCTATCCTAGCCTTCAGTCCACGCGCATTAGCAAAACGCAAAACTGCAAAATGTGCGCGTTGCTTCTTAGATATTCAAGATCACTTGAACACAAACAAAGACGGTTTCTTCCCGTACACACCATCTGTACCAATGTTACGCGGCCTACGTGCAGCCATTGATTTAATCTTGCAAGAAGGTTTAGAAAATACATTTACACGTCATCATCGTTTAGCGGAAGGTGTGCGTCTTGCGGTGAAAGCATGGGGTCTAAAGACGTGTGCGAAATCTGCAAAATGGCATTCAGATACCGTTACTGCAATTTTGGTTCCTGAAAACAAAAATGCCAATGAAGTCATTCATATTGCTTACCATAAATACAACATCTCGCTAGGTGCTGGCTTATCTAAAGTAGCTGGAAAAGTTTTCCGTATTGGTCACTTAGGTGATAATAATGAAGCCCGCATGATGGCTGCTCTTGGAACGGTTGAAATGGCACTTTTAGATGCAGGCATTAAGATCAAGCCAGGAAGTGGTGTAGCTGCTGCTGGTGAGTACTATCGCAAGACCGGCAAGAAAATTAAAAAATTTGCTGCTCCAAAAGCTCCTGCAAAGAAAAAGGCACCAGCAAAGAAAAAAGCTACAAAAAGAAAAGCTACAATAAAATAGATAATTAAAATAAATAATTAAAAATAGATTATAAATAGAAGGTACATATTATGAGTTTTACACAACCCAAACCGGCTAGACAAAGAGTTCAGCGATGTGAACTTGCTGTTCCAGCATCCAGCGTCAAAATGATTGAGAAATCAGCCGATTGCGCTGCAGACTTCGTATTTTTAGATTTAGAAGATGCCGTTGCTCCCGGAGACAAAGTACAAGCACGCAAAAATGCAATCGAAGCCGTAAATGATATCGACTGGGCAGGCAAAGGAAAAACCATTGCAGTGCGTATTAACGGTCTTGATACTCATTACATGTATCGTGATGTCATTGATCTTGTTGAACAAGCTGGTAATAAGCTGGATACGATTTTTATTCCAAAAGCTGGTGACCCAGCGGACGTATACATGGTGGATGCACTACTCACTCAAATTGAAGAAGCGAAAGGGTTTGAAAACAAGATAGCCATAGAAGCTATAATTGAAACAGCACTTGGTATGGCTAATGTAGAAGCCATTGCACAATCTAGCCCACGCCTAGAAGCATTGCACTTTGGTGTTGCTGACTACTCAGCAAGTAACCGTGCACGTACCGTCAACATTGGAGGCTTAAATCCTGATTATCCAGGTGATCAGTGGCATTCAGCTATTTCACGCATGGTTGTAGCATGTCGAGCATACGGCTTACGTCCTATTGATGGTCCGTTTGGTGATATCAAAGATCCGGAAGGTTACCAACTTGCATGTCGTCGGGGCGCTGCATTAGGTATTGAAGGTAAGTGGGCCATCCACCCGTCACAAATTGAATTAGCGAATGAGGTATTTTCACCACCCGAAGAAGAAGTTGCAAAAGCGCATCGTATTCTAGAAGAACTCGAAAAAGCAGCTAAAGAAGGTAAAGGTGCAGCAACATTAGATGGCAAAATGATCGATGCGGCTTCTGCAAAAATGGCCGAGAACGTGGTTAGAGCGGCAGAGGCAATTGCTGCCAAATCTTAAAGTTAGAATTCCCTAACTTTTTTTGTTGTTTTTTAGTGCCCGCATTGCGGGCACTATTGTCACTTCCTTAGTCTATTTTCCATATTTCTAGAATCCTATTGCTCATGAAGTGAGCAATTACCCAACAAGGGAGTTTGTTCTCGGACTAAAGAATAGGCTATAAAAGTCGTTTGGTCTGGCAAAACATCAACGACCAACATGGCAATCTGCAAGATTAAGCCAATAAAATAAAAACGAATCATTTTCTCGGAGGGAATTTAAGTGGATATCCATGAGTATCAAGCAAAAGAAATTTTATCTGAATGCGGTGTAGGTATTGCTGAGGGTGGCTTAGCATATAGTCCTGAGCAAGCTGTATACCGTGCTAAAGAAATTGGTGGCAGCAAATGGGCCGTCAAAGCACAAATTCACTCTGGTGCACGCGGTAAAGCCGGTGGCATCAAGCTCTGCAAAAATGATGAAGAAATTTGGAATGCTGCAGATGAATTATTAGGCAAACGCTTAGTTACTCATCAAACCGGACCAGCCGGTAAAGTGGTATATCGGCTTTATGTTGAACAAGCTACAGACATTGAAAAAGAACTTTATTTAGCACTGGTATTAGATCGCGATAAGCAGCGTGTTGTATTCGTTACTTCAACCGAAGGTGGTATGGATATTGAAGAAGTAGCTGCAACTAAACCAGAAGCGATACACAAATTAGAAGTTGAACCGGCAGTGGGTTTACGTGATTTCCAAGCACGCGAACTTGCTTTCGCATTAGGTATTAAACCTGAACTTATTAGCCATGCTGTTCACACAATCAAAGGCGCATACCGCGCATTTCGTGATTTCGATGCAACTATGGTTGAAATTAACCCAATGGTAATTACTAAAGACGATCGTGTACTTGCGTTGGATGCAAAAATGGGTTTCGACGACAACGCTCTATTCCGTCGCCCACGTATTGCAGAACTACGTGACAAGTCACAAGAAGATCCTCGCGAAACTGCAGCATCTGATCGTGGCTTAAGCTATGTAGGCCTAGATGGTGATATCGGCTGCATGATCAATGGTGCAGGTCTAGCTATGGCTACCATGGACATGATCAAACACAAAGACGGCGAACCGGCTAACTTTTTAGATATTGGCGGTGGAGCATCCCCTGACCGTGTTGCAAAAGCTTTCAAACTTGTACTAGATGATGAAAAAGTAAAAGCAATTTTGGTAAACATCTTTGCAGGCATTAACCGTTGTGACTGGATTGCAGAAGGAGTTGTACAAGCTTTTGAAAAATTAGATGTAAAGGTTCCTGTTATCGTTCGTCTCTCTGGAACGAATGTTGAGAAAGGTATGCAAATGCTAAAGGACAGTGGCCAACCTATTATCACTGCCGACACACTTGCTGAAGCTGCCGAAAAAGCAGTAGCAGAACGTAATCGCGTAGCAAATAGTTAAGGGAGTGCTCTAGCACATAATTTAAAAAAAAATTGCTGATGCACTGATTTAGGAGATCTAAAAAATGACAATAATGATTGATGAAAATACTAAAGTACTTGTTCAGGGCTTTACAGGAAAGATTGGTACTTTCCACGCCGAAGAAATGATGGAATATGGCACCAAAATTGTAGGTGGTGTTACCCCAGGTAAAGGTGGCCAAAAGCATATGGATTTGCCTGTATTTAATACAATGAAAGACGCAGTTGCAGATACCGGTGCTGACGCAAGTATTGTATTTGTACCTGGCGCGTTCGCTGCTGACGGTGTTATGGAAGCAGCAGACTCAGGTATAAAAACTTGTGTATGCATCACGGATGGTATCCCTGCTCAAGACATGATGCGTGTTAAGCGTTACATGTTTCGCTACAAGAAAGAAGATCGTATGCGCTTAACCGGTCCAAACTGCGCAGGCAGCATCAGTCCAGGAAAATGTTTATTAGGTATTATGCCAGGTCATATTTATGCAGAAGGTAATGTTGGGATCGTAGCGCGCTCTGGAACACTCGGTTATGAAGGTGCTTCGCAGATGAAAGCTGAAGGTATTGGCATCAGCTCTAGTATTGGTATAGGCGGCGATCCCATTAACGGATCATCACACCGTGACATTCTTGAGTTATTTGAAGCGGATCCAAACACTAAAGCAGTGCTTATGATTGGTGAAATCGGTGGCCCGCAAGAAGCTGAAGCGGCTGAATACTTTAAAGAAAATATGACCAAACCTCTTGTAGCCTACATTGCGGGATTGACCGCTCCTAAGGGTCGTCGTATGGGTCATGCTGGAGCGATTGTATCTGGCAAAGGCGAAAGTGCTGCGGAAAAAGTTGAAATGCTTCGAGAAGCCGGTGTTGTAGTCGCACCAAATCCGTCTGAACTTGGCTCTACCATGGCAAAAGTCATGAAAAACATTACTTAGGCAAGAGCTGTAGGAGTATAAAAAAATGAGTAAATTAAAAGTAATCGTCTCACGCGCATGGCCTAAAGAAGTTCAAGCTACGTTACGAGAAAAGTATGACGTGACGTTGAATGAAAAAGACGTTGCCATGACTAAAGATGAAATGAAAGAAGCATTGGCTAACTGTGATGCGTTTTTACCTACAGTAACAGATCCAGTAGATGCAGAAGTATTAAGCGCAGAACCGTTACGCGCAAAATTCATCGGCAACTTTGGCGTTGGTTTTAATCACATTGATTTAGATGCAGCGAAAGCACGCGGATTAACTGTTACAAACACACCTGAAGTATTAACTGATTGCACAGCAGACATCGCTATGACGTTAATGCTAACCGTTGCACGTCGTACCAGTGAAGGCGAAAGAGAATTACGCTCCAAGTCATGGACTGGCTGGAGACCTACTCACTTGTTAGCCACCAAAGTAACTGGCAAGACATTAGGTTTAATTGGCATGGGTCGCATTGCGCAAGCCATGGCACAACGTGCACATCATGGTTTTGGTATGAAAATCATCTATTCTGACCCTTACCCACCTCCGGCTGAAGTAATTAAAAAGTATAATGCGAAACAAGTGGATTCAATTGATGAGGTATTAACTCAATCTGATTTTGTTTCTATTCACTGTCCTGGAGGCAAAGATACATACCATCTGTTAAACAAAGATAGTCTTGCAAAAATGAAATCGTCTGCGTTTTTAATCAACTCCGCACGCGGAGATGTGATTGATAATGATGCACTGATTAACGCACTTAAAAATGGCGTAATCGCAGGTGCTGGACTTGATGTGTTTGAAGGCGAGCCTGCATTAGATGAGCGCTTCTTAGAGCTTGAAAATGCTGTGCTCCTACCTCACTTAGGTAGCGCTACTACTGAAACTCGCATTGCTATGGGTAATCGAGTACTCGAGAATCTAGCCGCATTTGAAGCCGGCGAAACCCCAAGAGATAAGCTCGTTTAGAACAATAGAATGGCCTAAAAATGGCTAATCTATGCCCATACGGTCATATCAAAATGGCTTAATCAGCCCTATTATGAAGAGGTCCTAATGGGCCTCTTTTACAATACGCAGCTTAAAATTACTAAACTAACAATTGTATGAATGACAACTCACCACTTTCCTGGACGCAATTGACCAAAGTTGCTACCGGCAGCATGATTATCAATCCTGCAGCCTCCTATGAAGATGAACTTGTTGAGCTCATGTATCAACAGTTGTTGAGTGTTATTCGTGCGCGCCAACCTGACATAGAAACGTATTTTGACGGCAAAAAAGATATCCGTGATTGCCCTGCCACAAAAATTCTTTATGTACTACAAACATATGGTATTTGGTTTCAGTTATTAAGTATTGCTGAACAAAATGCCATGGTGCAACAACGACGACAGATTGAAAAAGAATATCATCGTGACCGTGTTCCTGGCACATTTGCTTATGCATTTTCAAGTGCGGCACAAAAAGGTATTTCACCTGATGAAATTCAAAAATTACTCGATAATAGCTTTATTTGTTCCGTAATTACTGCGCATCCCACCGAAGCAAAACGTGTAACCGTATTAGAAGTTCATCGACGAATTTATGTGTCACTTAAACAACTTGAATTAGAGCGCTGGACACCTAGAGAAAGAGATGACTTAATCAATGAACTACGCAATGAAATCGATTTACTTTGGTTAACTGGTGAAATACGTCTGGTAAAACCTACTGTCGAACAAGAAGTGGCCTGGGGTTTGCACTTTTTTGTTGAATCATTATTTGATGGCGTAAAAGATCTTTACACTGAACTGGATCGCGCATTAGAACAAGCCTACCCACATTATGAATTTAATGTGCCGCCTATTTTTCGCTTTGGCTCATGGATTGGTGGCGACCGTGATGGCAATCCAAATGTTACACATAAAGTTACCGCCGCCGCGATACAGACTAATGCAGCAGCATGTTTAAAACGTTATCGACAAGACTTATTCAAACTTGGCTCTAAACTTAGTATTGCCAACCATTCTGTTAATGTTTCTGAAAACTTTACAAAAGTTTTACAAGAAAAACTGGCAATGTTGGGCGAAACAGAAACCTATTCGAAACGTAATCCAGGTGAAGTCTTCAGACAATACTTGCGTTATATGCTGACGCGAATTGATGCAACACTGCAAAACTTAAGTGATCCAAGAAAATCAAAAATTGCCTATCATCGTGCAGATGATTTATCGAGCGATCTAAGTTTCCTCGAGCAAGGATTATCCGATGCCAAGTGCAGTAATTTAAGTGATGCTAATGTTCGCCCACTGAGGCATATGGTCGACACATTTGGATTTAGGACGGTCAGTCTAGATATTCGTGAAAACACGACGGTCACTAATAGTGTACTCGCAGAAATTTGGCAAGCATTACATCAGAAGACACGCTTAGACGTACCCGGCTTCAAGTCAAAAAAATGGAATAAATGGATTGTCGATCAGTTAATGCAACCACTGCGTGTTATCCCACGTTTCGACAATTTATCTACGCAAGCTCAATCAACCTTAAAGATGCTTGAGCAAGTTAAATATTTTCAAAATATGTTGGACTCCAAAGCCTACGGTGTGTGTGTATTAAGCATGACTCAAACCGCAACGGATGTATTGGGCGTATATCTATTAGCAAAATATGTTGGCATGTTTACTGATTCCGATGGACTCGAAGCATGTCGTATTCTTATCGTACCGCTATTAGAAACTATCGATGATCTTGAAAACGGTCCTAGTGTCTTAGAAGAGCTGTTAGAACATGCGTTTGTACGCCGTACCATTCGTAAATTTGGCGGCACTCAAGAAGTGATGGTGGGTTATTCAGATTCCAATAAAGACGGTGGATTTCTTACCTCCAACTGGATTATCAGCAAGGCCCAATCTGAAATTCATGCAGCTGGTAAAAAACATAAAGTACCGATCTCATTTTTTCATGGACGCGGTGGATCAGTAAGTCGCGGTGGTGCACCTAGTGGACGCGCGATAGACGCGCAACCGGTTGGAACTATTAATGGACGGATGCGCGTAACTGAACAAGGCGAAGTAGTGTCGTATAAATATGCCAACCGTGGCTTTGCAGAAGAGCAAATGGAAATTTTAGCTTCTAGTGTTCTTGCACATTCACTTATGTCTGGCAAAGACCCTGCATATCAAACCAATGCGGAATTAGATGAAGTACTAGAAGCACTTTCAGGCACAGCCTATGTAACCTATCGTAAATTAATCGAACATCCTGGCTTAGTAGATTTTTACCAACAAGCCAGCCCAGTTGAAGAACTATCTCACATGAAAATTGGCTCAAGACCTGCGCGACGCTTTGGCGCTGCCACGCTAGCAGATCTGCGCGCTATTCCTTGGGTATTTGCTTGGACACAGAATAGACTCTTAGTTCCAGGCTGGTACGGAGTTGGCAGTAGTCTTGAACAAATCATCAAAATTCGTGGTGAATTGGGAACAGGCTTACTTAGTAAAATGTACGAAAAACATCCACTATTTAGATTAATCCTGGATGGTGCTGAGAAAACGCTATTGTTAGTAGATATGGAAGTGGCAGAGAAATACTCTGAGCTGGTTAAAAACGAAGAACATCAAACTCAAATATTCTCTGAAATTAAACGAGAGTATGACCTATCAACAAAAATGATTTTAAATATTACTGGTGAAGATCAGCTATGTGATCGCTTCCCTAATTATAAACGTCATTTCTATCGACGCGTTGAATCACTTAACCATGTGGGGAATGAACAAGTAGAATTAGTAAAGAATTTTCGCAATGCAAGTAAAGAACACCACAACATAGAAGATGTATTAGTACCATTATTATTATCTATTAACTGTGTAGCTGCGGGAATTGGCAGTACTGGCTAATTACTTTTTAAAAACTAAAAATAATAAATATGAAAAAACTTTTATACCATTTTGACACTGACCCTATTCCTAGTGTGTTTGATTCTGTAGTTGCCTATGATGGTGGTGCTGATCATGTAACACAACTAGGTGGCGTTAATGAAGAAAATTGTGGCGGCTTAGTAGAAGGTGCAATCTATACTCGTGCACCAAAAGACAAAAAGAACACCGCTATTTTTGTGGGTGGAAGTGATTTATTTGCTGGGCAAAAACTTTTTCAGTTAGTCCACGATCAATTTTTTCAAAATTTTCGTGTCTCAGTAATGTTAGATAGCAATGGCTGCAATACTACTTCAGCTGCCGGTGTTGCACTTTTAAGCAAAGCAACAAATTTACAAGGTAAAACTGCAGTCGTACTTGCAGGCACAGGTCCTGTAGGGCAACGTGCCGCGGTGCTACTCGCCATCAGTGGTGCTAAGGTGAGACTTACTTCACGCAAACAATCGCGCTCTGTTGAAGCATGTGATGAAATGCACGAACGTTTCGGTGTAGAGATGACCCCTATGCAAGCTAGTGATGACGACTCTATTCAGACTGCCATGGATGGTGCTCATGTCGTTTTTGGTGCTGCAAAGGCCGGAATACAATTACTTAATGCCAAACAATGGCAAGATCATCCAACTCTTGAACTCATTGCAGATGTAGGTACTTCACAGGTATTAGGTTTTGAAGGTATCGACGTGATGGATAAAAATACTGAACGAAACGGCAAAATAGTATTTGGCGGCATTGGTATTGGTGCACTAAAACTTAAACTACACCGTGCTTGTATTGCTAAATTATTTGAATCTAATGATATAGCCTTAGATGCAGAGTTGATCTACAAAATAGCCCAGGATATGGCTTAAACTAAATTTCTTATGAAGGCTTCACCAAAACTGCTCGAAATGATCGAGCAGTTGATTGCCCTTCCCTCCGTTAGCAGTACACAAACTGAAATCGATACCAGCAATCAGCCTGTCATCAATTGCCTCGCAACTTGGCTAAATGACCTAGGTTTTCAAACTGAAATTGTTCCAAATCTAAATCACTCTGGTAATAATAAATCAAATTTAATTGCCACCATTGGAAAAGGCAATGATGGCTTAGTGTTATCCGGCCATACTGACACGGTGAACTTTGACCAAACCGGCTGGGATACAGATCCATTTAAAGCTACACAACTAAACAACAAAATATACGGTTTAGGCACAGCCGATATGAAATCTTTTCTAGCCATTGCTATTGAAGCTGCTAAAGAATTTACCAATAAGAAATTTAAACAACGTTTAACTATTATTGCGACTGCCGATGAAGAGTCTACCATGCAAGGTGCGAAGACCTTAGTTGAAACATTTTGTGCAAAAGGCCAAAAACTCGGGAAATATTGCATTATTGGCGAACCAACAGACTTAACTCCCATACACCAACACAAAGGTGTGATGATGGAAGCAATAAAAATAATTGGCCAACCAGGACACTCAAGCGACC